>JBKBRG010000429.1:0-2713 GCA_046292325.1 Tabrizicola sp. | reverse complement strand
TTCCGGGCCCACTCCTCCTCCCTTGGGCTTCGGGATCCTGCGGCGATGCCCCTCCTCCTCCCAGGGCATCGCCGCGCCGAATTCCGGGCCGCAGGGCCCGAACCGGATCGGACATCCCATCCTCCTCCCGGGATTTCCGAGCTTGCGGCGGCTCCCCCCTCCTCCTCCCTGGGAGCCGCCGCCTTTCTTCTCCGAATCCCACCCCTGAGGGGCCGCGCCGCCGCCGCCCCTTGCAAGCCCCGTCGTGGCGCGGAATAGTCCGCCCGCCGGCCAAGGCCGCAAGCACGGGGACAGGATGCGCCTTTCCATGATCTCGGCGGCAACCGTCGCCGCTCTCGTCGGCTACGCCTCCTCGGTGGCGATCCTGCTCGCCGCGGCCATGGCGCTCGGGGCCACCCCGACCCAGACCGCAAGCTGGCTCCTGGCGATCTGCCTGGGCAAGGCGATCGGCTCGGCCTTCCTGTCCTGGCGTGCCCGCGTGCCGGTGGTGCTGGCCTGGTCCACCCCCGGCGCGGCGCTGATCGCCGCAACCTCGGGCATCTCCCTTGCCGAAGGGGTCGGCGCCTTCGTCGTCGCGGGCCTGCTGATCGCGGCAACCGGGCTGATCCGCCCGCTTGGCGCGCTGGTCGCCCGCATCCCCGACGGCATCGCCGCCGCCATGCTGGCCGGCGTCCTGCTTCCCTTCTGCCTGAAGGGCGCCACCGCCGCGCAAGGCCTGCCCGCCCTGGTCCTGCCGATGGTGGGCGTCTTCCTGGTCGTCCGGCTCTGGAACCCGGCCTTCGCCGTGCTTGCCGCCTTCGCGACCGGCATCCTGCTGGCGCTTGTCGTGGGGTCCGACCTGACCGCCCTCCGCCTGGCCGCCCCGGCGCTGGAGGCCGTCACGCCGGCCTTCCGCCTGTCGGTCGTCCTCGGCCTCGGCCTGCCGCTCTATCTGGTGACCATGGCCTCGCAGAACCTGCCGGGGTTTGCCACCCTGCGCGCGGCGGGATACGAGCCGCCGGTGCAGGCCGCGCTGACGACAACCGGCCTGATCTCGACCGTCACCGCCTTCTTCGGCGCGCATACCGTGTCGATGGCCGCGATCACCGCCGCAATCTGCCTTGGCCCCGATGTTCACCCCGACCGGGACCGCCGCTGGATCGTGGGGCTGCACTATGCCGGGGCCTGGCTGCTGCTCGGCCTTCTCAGCCCGACGGTTCTCGACCTCCTTGCCGCGCTTCCGGCCGAGGTGGTGGCCGCGCTCGTCGCCCTCGCCCTCCTCTCTCCCCTGACGGGCGCCCTGACCGGAGCCTTCGCGCAAGCCGACCAGCGGTTGCCTGCCGCCTTGACCGTGGTGGTGACCGCCTCCGGCATGGCCGCCTTCGGCATCGGCGCGGCCTTCTGGGGGCTGATCGTCGGGCTGGCAGCCTGGGGGCTGGACCGCATTCGCCCCCGCAGGGCCTGAGGCGCGGCAGATCCATTCGCAAGGATCCCGCCCCCGCCAGCCCGCCTGCACCATGGTTGACACCACCCTGATGGAAATTCGCAACCCCTTGAAATTCCATCCATCACCGGTCCTGTCCACCGTGGACAGGACCCCGGCGCCCCGCTATTCTCGCGGCCGGCCAACCAGCGGGAGAGCCCCATGCAGACGATGCTCGGCGTGATCGGAGGATCGGGGGTCTATCAGATCGACGGCCTGGAAGGCGCCTCCTGGGTAAAGGTCAAGACCCCCTGGGGCAAGCCCTCGGACGAGATCCTCGTGGGCCGGCTGGACGGACTTCCGGTAGCCTTCCTGCCCCGTCATGGCCGGGGCCACGTCCACAGCCCGACCTCGGTTCCCTACCACGCCAACATCGACGCCCTGAAGCGGCTGGGCTGCACCGACATCCTGGCCGTCTCTGCGGTGGGCTCCCTGCGCGAGGACTTGGCCCCCGGCCACTTCGTCCTCGTCGACCAGTATATCGACCGCACCACCCAGCGGCCGCCCTCGTTCTTCGGCCCCGGCTGCGTCGCCCATGTCAGCCTTGCCGACCCGACCTGCCCCCGCCTCGGGTCGCTGGCCGCCCGGGCCGCCCGCGCCGAGGGCCTGACCGTGCACGAGGGCGCCACCTACCTCTCGATGGAAGGCCCGCAGTTCTCTACCCGGGCCGAAAGCCGGATGTATCGCAGCTGGGGGGCCGACGTGATCGGGATGACCGGCCTCTCCGAAGCCCGCCTCGCCCGCGAGGCCGAGATCTGCTATGCCTCGCTGGCGATGGTGACGGACTACGACTGCTGGCACGACAGCCACGGCGCGGTGGACGTGGCGCAGGTGATCGCGGTGGTCCAGGCCAATGCGGCCGCCGCCCGGGGCCTCGTCGCGCGTCTGCCGGCGCTGATGGACCGGGACCGCGCCCCCTGCCCGCACGGCTGCGACCGCGCGCTGACCCATGCCATGATGACCGCCCCCGACAGGCGCGACCCCGAGCTTGTGGCGAAGCTCGACGCCGTCGCGGGCCGCGTGCTGTGAAGGATGATCATGAGGAAGACCGTCAAGGACTACATCCGCACCATCGTCGATTTCCCGCATGAGGGGATCCTGTTCCGCGACGTGACCACGCTTTTCGCCGATCCGCGCGGGTTCCGGATGTGTGTGGACCAGCTGCTTGCCCCCTATGCCGGCCAGAGGATCGACAAGGTCGCCGGGCTCGAGGCGCGCGGCTTCATCCTGGGCGGCGCGGTCGCGCACCAG
>JBKBRG010000428.1:0-2713 GCA_046292325.1 Tabrizicola sp. | reverse complement strand
AATTGGGCCCGAAGCCCGCCGCAGTCTGGTTCTCGGCGCTTATACGCGAGCCCATGGGGGCTGAAAAGCCGCGAAAGCGCCCGGAAGACAGGCAATGCCGATCCTGCCGGGGCCATGGCGCGGAAAAACGGCCACTCGGGAAAATTTACCGTTTGATAAAAAAACGGACCTGTGCCAGCCTGAGTCCAAGCATAAGCCAGGGAGGCCCCCAGCCAATGTCGAACAGCCCGTTGACGCCCGGCATCGTTCCGGGTCGCCTGCCAGCCGAAGCCTATGCGCGCAACTTCGCCGACCACGAACCGGCGCTTGACCGGCACGAGGCGAGGGTGGCCGCGGACCGCTGCTATTTCTGCCATGATGCGCCCTGCATCACGGCCTGCCCGACCTCGATCGACATTCCGCTTTTCATCCGCCAGATCGCGACCGGCACGCCCGAGGCGGCGGCCAGGACGATCTGGAGCCAGAACATCCTGGGCGGCATCTGCGCCCGGGTCTGCCCGACCGAGACCCTGTGCGAAGAGGCCTGCGTGCGCGAGGCGGCCGAGGGCAAGCCGGTGGAGATCGGGCGGCTGCAACGCTATGCGACCGATGTGGCGATGGCCAGGGGGCTGCACCCCTTCACCCGCGGCGCGCCCACGGGCAAGCGGGTGGCGGTGGTGGGCGCGGGGCCGGCGGGCCTTGCCTGCGCGCACCGTCTGGCGATGCATGGTCACGACGTGGTGGTGTTCGAGCGCCGGCCCAAGGCGGGCGGGCTGAACGAATACGGCATCGCCAGCTACAAGGCGACCGGCGGCTTCGCGCAGAAGGAGGTGGACTGGCTGCTGTCCATCGGCGGGATCGAGCTGCGCTGCGGGGTGGAACTGGGCCGCGACGTGACGCTGGCCGAGCTGGAGGCCGGGTTCGACGCGGTGTTCCTCGGGATCGGTCTGGCGGGGGTGAACGCGCTCCGCGCCGAAGGAGAGGACAAGGCCGGCGTGCGCGACGCGGTGGATTTCATCGCCGAACTGCGCCAGACGGCAGATCTCTCGACCCTGCCCATCGGTCGCGACGTGGTCGTGATCGGCGGCGGCATGACGGCGGTCGATGCGGCGGTGCAGTCCAGGCTTCTGGGCGCCGAGACGGTCACCATCGTCTATCGCCGCGGGCAGGAGAAGATGTCTGCCTCCCGCTACGAACAGGACCACGCCACCAGCGTGGGCGTGCGGATCATCTGCAACGCGATGCCTGTGGCGATCCACGGCAACGGCGCGGTGCGCGAGGTCGAGTTTGCCTACACCCGGGAGACGGCCGAGGGCCTGAAGCCCACGGGCGAAACCTTCCGGCTGAAGGCCGACCAGGTGTTCAAGGCCATCGGCCAGACGCTGGCCGGCGTGCCCGAGGGGCTGGTGGTCCGGGGTGGCAAGCTTGCCGGGCATCAGGGCAAGGTCTGGGCGGGCGGCGACTGTGCCGCGGGCGGAGAGGATCTGACGGTGACCGCGGTCGCCGAAGGGCGCGACGCCGCCGAGGCGATCCACAAGCAGTTGATGGCCTGACCGATGACGGGCGGTTGCACATTCGCTCGGGCACGGCTAGTCGGAAAGCCGGGCCCGAAGGTGGATGGCGGACTTGGACGGATTGATCGAGGCGACGCTCGCCTTCGTGCGGGAGAACCGGGACTGGGCCTTCTGGATCGCCCTGGTCTTCGCCTTCGGCGAGAACCTCGCCTTCCTGTCCATCGCCATTCCCTCGACGGCGATCCTGCTGGGGGTCGGCGCCTTCGTGGCCACCGGAGAGTTGTCGCTGCTGCCGATCTGGGCCGGGGCCTCGATCGGGGCGCTGATCGGCTCGGTGGCCTCCTATGCGATCGGCTGGCATTTCGGCGGGCCGATCCTGTCGCTCTGGCCGTTCCGCAACCATCCGGAGGCGGTGGAGAAGGGCAATGCCGCCTTCCGGCGCTGGGGGATCTGGGCGGTGCTGATCGGGCATTTCTTCGGCCCGCTGCGCGCCGTCGTCTTCGTGATGGCCGGGATCGCGCGGATGTCGATGCCGGCCTTCATGGTGGTCAACCTCATCGGCTGCCTTGCCTGGGCCTATGTGACTCCGCTGTTCGGCGAGGTGGCGGGCCACGCCTTCGGCTGGGTCTGGTCGCTGTTCGCCGGCGCCTGAGCCGGGCTTTCACAACAATCCTCGGTAACGCGCGCCCCAGGGCGGCGGATGCCGCATGTCAGGGAGAGGTGCATCATGGCTGACCTGTCGTCCGAATTCATCGGCATCAAGTCTCCGAACCCGTTCTGGCTGGCCTCGGCGCCGCCGACGGACAAGCAATACAATGTCGAGCGCGCCTATGAGGCCGGCTGGGGCGGCGTCGTGTGGAAGACGCTCGGCGCCGAGGGGCCTCCGGTCGTGAACGTCAACGGTCCGCGCTATGGCGCGGTCTGGGGGGCGGACCGGCGGCTTCTCGGGCTGAACAACATCGAGCTGATCACCGACCGCCCGCTGGAGGTGAACCTGCGCGAGATCAAGGCGGTCAAGCGCAAGTGGCGCGACCGCGCGCTGGTCATCAGCCTCATGGTGCCCTGCGACGAGGAAAGCTGGAAGGACATCCTGCACCGGATCGAGGATACCGAGGCCGACGGGGTGGAGCTGAACTTCGGCTGCCCGCACGGCATGGCCGAACGCGGCATGGGCTCGGCCGTGGGGCAGGTGCCGGAATACATCGAGATGGTGACGCGCT
>JBKBRG010000427.1:0-2720 GCA_046292325.1 Tabrizicola sp. | reverse complement strand
TTCACGCTGGGCGGGACCGACTACTCGGGCTTCATTGTGGCAGCCCTGATCCTGATCCCGCTGCTTCTTGCCGCAATTTTCGCGCTATGGTTGTTGACGGGCACCATCAGCCGGATGCAGATCTTCGTCGCGGTGATGGTCGTGGTCTTCGGCGGGCTGACCGCCTGGTTCAACGACGAGCGGTTCTTCAAGATGAAGACGACGATCGTCTATGGCACCTTCGCGGCGATCCTTGCTGCGGGGCTCTTGCGCGGCAAGAGCCTTCTGCAATGGGTGATGGCCGAGGCTTTGCCAATGAAACCCGAAGGTTGGATGATCCTGACCCGGCGGCTGACGTGGATGTTCGCGGGCCTTGCGGTGGCCAACGAGATCATCTGGCGCACGCAGTCCACCGAGCTCTGGGTGAAGCTGGAGACCTTCGCGATGCCCGCCGCGCTGTTCCTTTTCCTCATGGTCCAGTTCATGGCGCTGCAACGCTACCTGATCGAGGACCCGGACGACAGATCCTGACGCCCGGCACAGGAATGCCCCGCAAGGGTCCGGGTTCTGCCCCAGCTCTGCCTTGATGCGCCGATAGACCTGTCGGCAAGCAAGAGGGAGTTGACCATGCACCGCACGCCGCTCGATCTGGTCCGCCTGTTCCTGAGCCTGTTCCAGGATCTGCCCCCCCTGTCGCGGTCGCTGTATCTGCCCGGCGCGGTGCTTTTGTTGGGCTATCCGGTCCTGTCGGTGGCCTATGGACCGGACCATGCCGGCGAGGCCTTCGCCACAGCCTTCATGGCGGCGCTGGCGGTGCGGATCGGGCTGGGCTTCGAGGGCATGGTGCGCCGGCTTCTCACCCGCTACACGGTCGCTCAGGCGGTGACCTGCGCGCTGGCCTTCGCCGCGGTGCCGCTTCTGGTGCTGGCGCTGGCGGACGATCCGCTGTGGTGCCAGCGGATCCAGAGCCTGTTCTACGTCGTGATCGGCGGCGTCTTTATGCAGGACGTCCTGAACAACCGCACTGCAACCGCGGCCAGCTTCTGGCCCGACGCCGAGATGCGCGACCACCTGCCGAACCTGACCCGCATGATGGTGATCTACAACTTCACCTTCCTGCTGATGAACGAAACGATGATCCGCGTTGCCGATCCGTCCTACTGGCTGCTGTTCTGGGCCGTGCTGCCGATCATCGGCCACACGATCCTGCGCGCCATGGTGCTGACGGTCATCAACCTGGACGACAACGGCCACCGGGCCTGAGCCCGGCGGTCCGGAGACTTTCCTTCAAGACCTTTGTCCCAAAGACATTTGCCAAGGGCGCCGCAAGGCGCCCTTTCCCTTTCGTCACGAGGGGCGCAGTCGGACCCTTTCGGACGCCCCGCCGGTCCGGACCGGCCGCTAGGCCGCGGGCAGGCCCGGACCCGGGTCCATGCCGCGCGCGCCGAGAATCAGGCGCGACCAGCGTCGGCCGGGGCGGTGCACCGGCAGGTCCCCGGCCGACAGCCGGCCTTCGATCAGCGCGCGGTAGAGCGCGATCGTGCCGGGGCGCAGGTAGGGCGACCAGTGGCAGATCCGGCGCGGGGGGTCGGACAGGGTGTGGCCAAGCGCGGCCAGCGCCCGCAGCGTGCGGGGCTGGTCGATCCAGAGATCGCGCCAGTTCGGCAGGCTCTGTCCCAGACCCTGCCCGATCGAGGTGCGCAGCCCAAGGTGGATGCCCCATTCGAAACAGGCATCGAACAGGTCGTTCTCGCGCGTGGTGACGTTGATGACCTCGACCGACCGGCCCGCTGGCGTATCCATCGTGGCCAGCGCCCGGCCGCGCGTCTCGGCCGCAGCCAGAAGGATCATCCGCCGGACATGTCCGGCCGGCAGGTGCGGCAGCGCCGAGAGGGCGACACGCGCGCCCATCGAATGGGCGATGACCTGGATCCCGCGCCCGGTCAGGTCGTGCACGGTGCGGGCGATCTCGGCCAGCCCGGGCCCGGTCCAGCCTGCCCGCAGGTGGGCGCGCCAGGGATCGCATTTCGCGCTCCAGCCAAGCGCGATGCCAAGGGCCGAGCGGCCATCGAGGCCGAGGTGGCGCGGCCAGCTGACCGCGCGGCGATCGCCCGGGGGCGGGTCGAGCGACAGGATCGAGCCGTGCGGACAGTCCCTGGCGAAGCCCGGGGCATAGCGCCAGCCGTGGATCATCACCACGACAGGGGCACCGGCGGGCAGGGCGGCCAGCTTCCGGACCAGCCGGTCGCGGTCGAGTGTCAGGCCGCCGGGGCCCATGTCTGCGCGGATCGGACGGGGATCGTCGGTCATGGCCTGTCTCGAACTGCTCGTTTGCCCGCCTTCTCCTGCCGGGTCGCAACGGTGCGGTGACGCACGGATGACCGGCAGATGACAGCCCGCGGCTGTGGCGGCTTGACCACAGCGGGGTGCGGGCGTATCAGGCGGCCCGTGGCGCTTTGTTACCGGATTGCGGGCCACGTTAAACAAGCCGCTAAAGAGGTGAAGGGCGTAGCCCCGGCACCTTTGGGTATGCCGGGGTTTTTTATTGGCCGGGAGGCCCGCGATGAAAAAGGACTGGAAGACCCGCACGAAACTTGTCCACGACGGCATCCGCCGCAGTCAGTATGGCGAGATGGCCGAGGCGATCTTCCTGACCCAGGGCTTCGTCTATCCCACGGCCGAGGCCGCCGAGGCGCGCTTCGTCAAGGCCGGCGAGGACGAGTTCATCTATGCCCGTTACG
>JBKBRG010000426.1:0-2722 GCA_046292325.1 Tabrizicola sp. | reverse complement strand
GCAGGCGCACCGGCGGCTGGGCTGCGAGGTGACGGTGGTCGAGGCCGCCAGGGTTCTGGGCCGCGAGGATCCCGAACTGGCTGCCGTGGTCGTCGAATCGCTGCGTCGCGAGGGGATCGCGCTGGTCGAGGGACAGCCGGTGGTGCGGCTCGCCGGCGCGGCGGGCGCCGTGGAGGTGACGCTGGGCGACGGGCGGCAGATAAGGGGCTCGCACCTTCTCGTGGCGGTCGGTCGCAAGGTGGCGCTGGAAGGGCTGAATCTGGAGGCAGCCGGCATCGCCTACAGCGCCCGGGGCATCACGGTGGATGCGCGTCTGCGGTCCTCGAACCGGCGGGTCTATGCGGTGGGCGACGCGGCGGGGGGGCCGCAATTCACCCATGTCGCCGGCTGGCATGCGGGCATCGTGATCCGGCAGGCGGTGCTGGGCCTGCCGGCCAGGGCCGATCCCCGGGCGATCCCGCGCGCGACCTACACCGACCCCGAACTGGCCCAGGTCGGCCTGACCGAGGCCGAGGCCCGTGCCAGGCATGGCAGCGCGGTGACGGTGGTGCGTGCCGCCTTCGCTCACAACGACCGCGCGCAGGCAGATGGCAGGACCGGCGGCCTTGCCAAGGTGATCGTCGTGCGGGGCCGCCCGGTCGGCGCGGGAATCGTCGGCCCGCATGCGGGCGAGCTGATCGGGCTCTGGGCGCTGGCGATCTCGGCCCGGCTGAAGCTGTCGGCGATCGCCGGCATGATTGCGCCCTATCCGACGCTGGGAGAGGTTTCCAAACGCGCGGCGGGCGCCTATTTTAGCCCGAAGTTGTTCGAGAACCCTGGGTTGAAGCGCTTGGTGCGGTTCATTCAGCGCTGGGTTCCGTGAAGCCGGACAAGGAAGGTTCGGGTGGCCGAAAGACGCAAGAGCTTTCTCAACACGCTGTCCGGGCGCTTCCTGATCCTGACCGTCATCTTCGTGATGCTGGCCGAGGTGCTGATCTTCGTGCCCTCGATCGCGCGCTTCCGGGCCGACTTCCTGCTGACCCGGCTGAAACAGGCGCAGATCGCCGCCCTGACCCAGCTTGCCGCCGACGACATGGTCTCGCCCGAACTCGAGGCCGAGCTTCTGAAGAACGCGGAGGTCTATAACGTCGTCCTGCGCCGCGACGAGGTGCGGCAGCTGGTCCTGTCCTCGCCAGTGCCGGACGAGATCCACGCCTCGTATGACCTGCGCATGGCGGGCCCCTGGGAACTGATCCGCGACGCTTTCGCCACGCTTCTGGACCCGGAAAACCGCATCGTCCGGGTAATCGGCTATCCGGTGCAGGAGGCCGGCACGCTGATCGAGGTGACGATGGAGACCCGCCAGTTGCGGCTTGCGATGATCGACTACGGGCTGCGGATCCTGATCCTGTCGGCCCTGATCTCGGTCGTCACCGCTTTCCTGCTGTTCCTCGCCGTGCGCCGCCTGCTGGTGCTGCCGATCCGCCGGGTGGTGCGGCACATGCAGGACTATGCCGAGGCCCCCGAGGATGCGCGGCGGGTGATCTCTCCCAATGCGGATGTCGAGGAGTTGCGCATGGCCGAAGAGGCCCTGCAGTCGATGCAGACCCAGCTGACCGGCGCCCTGCGGCAGAAGGAGAGGCTGGCGCAGCTTGGCAGTGCGGTGGCCAAGATCAGCCACGACCTGCGCAACGTGCTGACGACCGCTCAGCTGTTCGCAGACCGGATCGAGGGCAGTGCCGACCCGGTCGTGGCGCGGTCGGCGCCGAAGCTGATCGGCTCGATCAGCCGGGCGGTCTCGCTCTGCGAGGCGACGCTGGCCTTCGGCAAGGCCGAGGAACCGCCGCCGCAACTGCGGCGCCTGAACCTCGCGCAACTGGCCGCCGAGGTCGTCGAGGGCGAGGGCCTGGGCCCCGATTCTGCCATCACCTGCCTGATCGACATCCCGCCCGGACTGATGATCCGCGCGGATGGCGAGCAGCTCTATCGCGTGCTGTCCAACCTGGTCCGCAACGCCCGGCAGGCGATCGAGGGCACGGGCCAGCCCGGCACGATCGAGGTCTCGGCCGGCGAGGACGAATCGGAATGGTGGATCCGGATCGGCGACACCGGGCCCGGCCTGCCGGCCAAGGCGCGCGAACATCTGTTCTCGGCCTTCCAGGGCGGGGCGCGGAAGGGGGGAACGGGTCTCGGCCTTGCGATCGCCGCCGAGCTGGTGCGGGGTCATGGCGGCCGGCTGGAGCTGGTCCGCTCTGACGCGGAAGGCACCGAGTTCGCGATCCACCTGCCGAAAGGGACCAACGAGATTTCCGCGTGATTTGGCCCTTGCATTGCCCGCCGGAGGGGGCTACATCGCCGGGCATTGCGGACCCGTAGCTCAGCTGGATAGAGCATCAGACTACGAATCTGAGGGTCGGGCGTTCGAATCGCTCCGGGTCCGCCACGTTCTTCGATGGCTCGGGTCGAAAGGCCCGGGCCATTTTCCTTTCCCCGCGCCACCCCGCGACTTCGCCGTGAAGGCTCTGACGCCTGTATTGTCCCGGCACGGGGCTGACGGCTGCGCATGGCCGGGACGCACCGACCCGGACCCGGACCGTCCGGTTGCCGTGTGGGCGGCACCCCGGACGAGTTCCCCGGGAGATACGACAACGCCTCGCCGGGGCGGTTCATCGACCGGATGCGCGGGCATGTGATGATCGTCCACGGGCTGGCAGTTTCAGCGTCGGGCCAGGGAACACCCCTG
>JBKBRG010000425.1:0-2727 GCA_046292325.1 Tabrizicola sp. | reverse complement strand
AACCCATCGGCATCAAGGAAGAGGACATGCCGGTCGATGTGGAAGACCCCACGATCCGCCGCATGCCGATCATGACCGACGCCGACATGGCGATGAAGATGGACCCGGTCTATCGCAAGATCTCGGAACGCTTCGCCAAGGATCACGCGGCCTTCAGCGACGCCTTCGCCCGCGCCTGGTTCAAGCTGACCCACCGCGACATGGGGCCGAAGGTCCGCTATCTCGGCCCCTGGGTGCCGGCCGAAGACCTGATCTGGCAGGATCCGGTGCCCCAGGGCCCGACCGGCTGGGACGTGGCAGCGGTCAAGGCGAAGATCGCCGCCTCCGGCCTCTCCATCTCGGACATGGTCGCCACCGCCTGGGATTCGGCCCGCACCTTCCGCGGCTCGGACAACCGGGGGGGTGCCAACGGCGCCCGCATCCGGCTGGCCCCGCAGAAGGACTGGGAGGGCAACGAACCCGCGCGGCTGGCCCGCGTGCTGTCGGTGCTGGAACCGATCGCGAAGGAAGCCGGCGCTTCGGTCGCCGACGTGATCGTGCTGGCGGGCAATCTCGGCGTCGAACAGGCCGCGAAGGCGGCCGGCGTTGACGTGACGGTGCCCTTCCACCCCGGCCGCGGCGATGCGACGGCCGAGCAGACCGATGCCGACAGCTTCTCGGTCCTCGAGCCGCTGGCCGACGGCTTCCGCAACTGGATGAAGAAGGACTATGCCGTCACCGCCGAAGAGCTGATGCTCGACCGGGCACAGCTGATGGGCCTCACCGCGGTCGAGATGACCTGCCTTGTCGGCGGGATGCGGGCGATGGGCACCAACCACGGCGGCACCCGGCACGGGGTGTTCACCGACCGGGTCGGCGCGCTGACGAACGACTTCTTCGTCAACCTGACCGACATGGCCTGGAAATGGGTGCCGAAGGGGACGAACCTCTACGAGCTGCAGGACCGCAAGACCGGCGCGGTGAAGTGGACGGCGACGCGGGCGGACCTCGTGTTCGGCTCGAACTCGATCCTGCGCGCCTATGCCGAGGTCTATGCCCAGGACGATGCGCAAGAGAAATTCGTGCACGACTTCGTCGCCGCCTGGACCAAGGTGATGGAAGCCGACCGCTTCGACCTGCGCCCCTGATCCGAATTCCCGAAACGGGAACGGCCCGGCAGATTGCCGGGCCGTTCGCTCTTGATGGTGCCCGCGGCCGGACTCGAACCGGCACGGCCTTGCAGCCAGGGGATTTTAAGTCCCCGGTGTCTACCATTCCACCACGCGGGCAGCGCGGGCGACCTTAACCCCATACCGCACAAAGGGGAATCGCCTTCTGGCCCACCGGCCTCACTTGCCGGACGGGCTTGTCGCCGACAGAAGCCAGCCCACCAGTTCGAAGCTGTTCCTGACCCCGGTCTTGCGGATCATGTTGGCCCGGTGCACCTCGACCGTGCGCGGCGAACAACCCAGTGCCAGCGCGATTTCCTTCGAGGTGAAGCCGTTCACCAGATAGCGCGCGATCCGCCGCTCGGTCGGGGTCAGCGGCCCCTCGACCGCCGTCTCCGCCTCGAGCGGACGATAGGTCCAGACCGCCAGCCGCTGCGGATCCTCGGGGTCCAGCGCCGCCCCGTGGCCCTCCATCCAGATCACCTGCCCGTCCTTGCGCCGCATGAAGCGTTCGTCGCGATAGACCGGAGCGACCTGCATCGCCTTGCGCGCGCGATCCCCGATCCGTTCATAGTCGGTCTGCCCGGGATACAGCACCCGGATCGACTGGCCCTCCAGCTCTTCCGGCCGCCAGCCGAACACCGCCTCGACCCGCAGGCTTGCCCGCAGGATCACCCGGTCGGCCAGGATCAGCGTCGCGTCCGGCGCGTGCTGGAAGGCCAGTTTCTCATAGTCCCGCATCTTCGCCTGCTACTTAGTTGCCTAAGTATTCTTACGGATGGTGGCCCCCTTCGCAATCTTTCAGGATCGCAGCCGTCCGATCTTCCCTTGCGGACCCGGGAGGAACCAGAATGAACAAGGTCTATCCAAGTGCCGCGGCCGCCCTCGACGGGCTTCTGCACGACGGCATGCTGATCGCCAGCGGGGGCTTCGGCCTGTGCGGCATCCCCGAACTCCTGATCGCCGCCATCCGCGACAGCGGCGTGAAGGGCCTGACCGTCGCCTCGAACAACGCCGGTGTCGATGGCTTCGGCCTTGGCCTTCTGCTGGAGACGCGGCAGATCAGGAAGATGATCTCGTCCTATGTCGGCGAGAACGCCGAATTCATGCGCCAGTATCTGTCGGGAGAGCTGGAGCTGGAATTCAACCCGCAAGGCACGCTGGCCGAACGGATGCGGGCGGGCGGCGCGGGCATCCCCGGCTTCTACACCGCGACCGGCGTCGGCACGGTCATCGCCGAGGGGAAAGAGCACCACGACTTCGACGGCAAGACCTACATCCTCGAACGCGGAATCGTCGCCGACCTGTCGATCGTCAAGGCCTGGAAGGCGGACCCGTCGGGCAACCTCGTCTTCCGCAAGACGGCCCGCAACTTCAACGTGCCCGCCGCCACCTGCGGCCGCATCTGCGTGGCCGAGGTCGAGGAGATCGTGCCGCTCGGCAGCCTCGACCCCGACGCCATCCACCTGCCGGGGATCTACGTTCACCGGATCATCTCCGGCCCGCATGAAAAGCGGATCGAGAACCGCACCGTTCGCAAGAAGGAGGCCGTGTGATGGCCGAGGCAACCAAAGGCTGG
>JBKBRG010000424.1:0-2750 GCA_046292325.1 Tabrizicola sp. | reverse complement strand
GCGGCGGATCACGTCGGCGGCGGTGCCCTGCATGGGGGCGTTGATCGCGGCGCGCTTGGCGAAGCCGGCACCGGGGCCCTTGGCGTTGATTTCCGGAGTATGGATTTTCCGACCGAAAAGCGTCTGAACGAAGCCGTTCTCCTGCGCAAACCTTACAGTATCGGACATATAGCCCTTGATGCCGGGAAAACGCTCGAAGTAGCGGTCGATGAAGCCCTGCGCCTCGGCCCGGGGGATGCGCAGGTTGCGGGCCAGGCCGAAGCCGGAGATGCCGTAGATCACCCCGAAGTTGATCGCCTTGGCCTTGCGGCGGATGTCGGGGGTCATCTGGTCGAGCGGCACGTTGAACATCTCGGAGGCGGTCAGGGCGTGGATGTCGATGCCCTCCTCGAAGGCGCGGCGCAGTTCCGGGATGTCGGCGATGTGGGCGAGGATCCGCAGTTCGATCTGGGAGTAGTCGAGACTGACCAGAACCCGGCCCTCGGGGGCGACGAAGGCCTCGCGGATGCGGCGGCCTTCCTCGGTGCGGACGGGGATGTTCTGCAGGTTCGGGTCGGTCGAGGCAAGGCGGCCGGTGTTCGCCCCCGCGATGGAATAGGAGGTGTGGACGCGGCCCGTATCGGGGTTGATCGCCTCTTGCAGGGCGTCGGTGTAGGTGGATTTCAGCTTGGCGATCTGCCGCCAGTCGAGGATGCGGGCGGCCAGTTTCGCCCCTTGCGGGTGGCTGTCCTCCAGCGTGGTGATGTCTTCCAGGATGTCGGCGCCGGTGCCGTAGGCGCCGGTCTTGCCCCTTTCGCCGCCGGGGATCTGCAGGCGGTCGAAGAGGATTTCGCCCAGCTGCTTGGGGCTGCCCACGTTGAACTTCTCGCCCGCGATGTCCTGGATCTCTTCTTCCAGCTGGACGAGTTTCTGCGCAAAGACGTTGGACATGCCGCGCAGGACCTCGCGGTCCACCGTGATGCCGGCCATCTCCATGTCGGCCAGCACGGGGACGAGCGGGCGTTCGAGCGTTTCGTAGACGGTGGTCACCCTGGCCCGGTGCAGGCGCGGCTTGAAGCTCTGCCAGAGGCGCAGCGTCACGTCGGCGTCTTCGGCTGCGTATTTCACCGCATCCTCGATGGCCACGCGGTCGAAGGTGATCTGCGACCTGCCCGAGCCGAGGAGCGTCTTGATCGAGATGGGCTGGTAGCCGAGGTAACGGTCGGAAAGTTCGTCCATCCCGTGATTGTGCAGCCCCGCGTGCATCGCGTAGCTCATCAGCAGCGTGTCGTCCAAGGGGGTGATGCGGATGCCGTGGCGCGCGAAGATCTTCCAGTCGTATTTCATGTTCTGGCCGATCTTCAGGATTGCCGGGTCCTCGAGCAGCGGCTTCAGGGCGGCAAGCACTTCGGGCAGCGGCAGTTGGCCGGGGGCAAGGGCGGTCGCACCGAAGAGGTCGCCGCCGCCGGTCGTGTGACCGACCGGGATATAGCAGGCCTTCCCGGGTTCGACCGAAAGCGAGATGCCGACGAGGTCGGCCCGCATCTCGTCGAGGCTGGTGGTCTCGGTGTCGATGGCGACGTGGCCGATGTCGCGGATACGGGCGATCCAGCGGTCGAGGGCGGCGTGGTCGCGCACACATTCGTAGGCGGCAGGATCGAAGGGCGGCTGCTCCTCGGTCGCCTTCGGCGCCTCTTCGCGCGGGGTGACCTGAAGCTGCGAGGTTTCCGGCATCGCGGGGGGCGCGATGCCCAGTCTCTCGGCCACCCGCCTGGTGAGCGTGCGGAATTCCATTTTCGTCAGGAACTCCATCACCTTGTCCGGATCGGGCAGGCGGATCTCCAGGTCGTCCAGCGACAGGTCGAGCGGTGTGTCGTCCTTCAGCGTGACCAGCTCGCGGCTGATGCGGATCCTGTCGGCATTCTCGACCAGCGCCTCGCGTCGTTTGGGCTGCCTGATCTCGCCCGCGCGGGCCAGCAGCGTGTCGAGGTCGCCGTATTCGTTGATGAGGAGCGCCGCCGTCTTCAGGCCGATCCCGGGCGCGCCGGGGACGTTGTCCACGCTGTCGCCGGCCAGCGACTGCACGTCGATCACCCGTTCCGGGGGGACTCCGAACTTTTCCATGACCTCGTCCGGGCCGATCACCCGGGCCTTCATCGGATCGAACATGTCCACGCCCGGACGGATCAGCTGCATCAGGTCCTTGTCCGAGGAGATGATGGTGCAGCTGCCCCCCGCCTCGACCGCGCGTTTCGCAAGCGTGGCGATGATGTCGTCGGCCTCGTATCCCGGCGTTTCCAGGCAGGCGACGTTGAAGGCGCGGGTGGCCTCGCGGGTCAGCGGGAACTGCGGGCGCAGGTCCTCGGGCAGGTCGGGGCGATTTGCCTTGTATTCGGGGTAGATCGCATTGCGGAAGGTTTCGGCCGAATGGTCGAAGACCACCGCCAGGTGGGTTGCCGCCTTGCCGTTCGAGGTGGCGCGGGAAAGCTCGTTCCACAGGATGTTGCAGAAGCCCGCGACCGCGCCAACCGGCAGGCCGTCGGATTTCCGGGTAAGCGGCGGCAGCGCGTGATAGGCACGGAAGATATAGGCCGAGCCGTCGATGAGGTGGAGATGGTGGCCTTTGCCGAAACTCATGCGGGCTCTCCCTGTGGTCGGGGGATTATTGGCAGAAGGCGCGGCGAAGAGCCACCCGCTTTGGCGGCAGGAAGGGGCTTGACGGGGCGCGGGCGGCGGGCCATCGTCGCGACATGCTGACCCTGACGCCCTGC
>JBKBRG010000423.1:661-2750 GCA_046292325.1 Tabrizicola sp. | reverse complement strand
TGCCCTTCGGCACGGTGGGGTAGTTGATCGGCTGGACGTAGATGCCCCAGTCGGCCATCAGCATGTCCGAGATCATCCGGCATTTCACCGGGTCGCCGATCAGCACCGGGATGATGTGGCTTTCGTTCGCCATATGCGGGATGCCGTGCGCGTCGAGCAGGGCGCGGACGCGCGCCACATTGGCCTTCTGGCGCGCGCGTTCCTCGCCCGAGGTCTTGAGGTGCCGGATCGCGGCGGTTGCGGCCGCGGCGCAGGCGGGCGGCAGCGCGGTGGTGAAGATGAACCCGCTGGCGAAGCTGCGGACGAAGTCGATCAGGTCGGCACGCGCGGTGATGTAGCCGCCGACGACGCCGAAGGCCTTGCCAAGCGTGCCTTCGATCACGTCGATCCGGTGGGCGAGGCCGCGCTCTTCGCTGACGCCGCCGCCGCGGGGGCCATACATGCCGACGGCATGGACCTCGTCGATGTAGGACAGCGCGCCGTGGGCTTCGCAGACCTCGACGATCTCGCGGAGGGGCGCGATGTCGCCGTCCATCGAGTAGACGGATTCGAAGGCCACGATCTTCGGGCGGTCGCCGACGGCGCGGAGTTTCCGGTCCAGGTCGCGCCAGTCGTTGTGCTTCCAGATCACCTTGTCGGCGCGAGAGTGGCGGATGCCCTCGATCATCGAGGCGTGGTTCCTTTCGTCCGACAGGATCACGGCATTGGGGATCTGCGCGCCCAGCGTCGAGAGGGCGGCCCAGTTCGAGACGTAGCCCGAGGTGAAGAGAAGCGCCCCCTCCTTGCCGTGCAGGTCGGCCAGTTCCTGTTCCAGCATGACATGGTGGTGGTTGGTGCCCGAGATGTTGCGGGTGCCGCCGGCGCCGGTGCCGCAGGTCTGCACGGCCTCGACCATCGCGGCCACCACCTTCGGGTGCTGGCCCATGCCGAGATAGTCGTTCGAACACCAGATCGTCACTTCTTCCAAGGTCCCGTCCGGGCGGTGGCGTTCGGCCCTGGGAAAGCTGCCGCAGCGCTTTTCCAGGTCGGCGAAGACGCGGTAGTTGCCCTCGGACTTGAGGGCGGTGAGGCGGTCCCGGAAATAGGTGGCGAAGTCCATGGCGTGCTTCCTGTCAGGTGTCTTGCTTGGAGGATTGGGTGCCGGGGGCCTCGGGAAGCATCCAGCGCCAGAGCTTCTGGTCGGGGATCGGCAGCACCATGAAGAGGTGTTCGATCAGGGCCAGGGCCGTGAGAACGGCCAGCAGCAGAAAGCCGATGAAGCTGGCGTCCTCGGCCGCATGGACGGCCTGGGCGGCCCACCAGCCGGTCGCCAGCGCAAGCGCCGCGATGGACAGCGGCAGGAGGGCCGTTGCACGCGCCTTCCGGAAGTGGCTTGCGATATGGGCGAGGGGTTTCGGAAGGAAATCCACGTTGATGCGCGGCGCGCCGAGGAAGAGGTTCAGCTTGGCCGAGACCCGGGCAAAGAACAGCGTGGCGAAGGTCAGCGCCGAAAAGGGGTTCGGGGCGTTCAGCGTCAGGTGCGTCAGCGCCAGAAGCCCCGCGATCAGCGCGAATTCGTGCCAGAGGATCGAACCCACCGCGAGCCAGATGCGTTCGGGCAGTCTGGCCCCGGGCGGGCAGGGCTTGCGGTGCGGCCCGGTGACGATGCCGGACAGGAAGGCAAGCTCGATCCATCCCCAGAAGGCAAGCGCCGAGAGGAAACCCATGTAGACCGAGCCGACGCTCAGGGTTCCGGCCGAGGCATGCGCCCCGGCCACGCCCCCGACGAGGAGCGGCAGCCCGAGCAGGACGGACCAGAGGTGGTCGTCCGGACCACCGAGGTCGGCCTTGCGCACGCGCCAGAGGATCAGCCCCGTGGAGGCCCACCAGAGGAAGATGGCCGAGAGGGCGATGACCCAGGGACTTGTCATGTGCGGCACCCCCGAAGGAGTGCCGCACAGGATGCCGGGACGCGCCCATCCCGCATCCTACCGGCCGCTTGCGCGGCGGTATGATCCTGTGCGGTCAATACGACGGCTCCAGCCGCACCGAGACGGGCGGCGTGTTGGTCTTGACCGGGATCAGGTAGAGCCGCGCGAAGGCAAGCAGC
>JBKBRG010000423.1:0-651 GCA_046292325.1 Tabrizicola sp. | reverse complement strand
CGAGGACGTGCCGGACGCGACCCGAAAGCCCGCCCTTCTTCTTGCCTGTCTCCATGTCGATCATCGCGGCGTTCATCGCGCGCAGCGCCGGGATCCAGGCCGGGTGATCGATGTCGATCTCGATCGGAAAGACCTGCCGCGCGATGGTGGACGTCTTGCGGAACACTTCCTGGTCATACCAGTCGATGTCGACACCCAAGGCGCGGTGAAAGTCCTTCCGCGCGTGGTCGCGGACCCACATGGTGGAATAGACGGCAATGAGGAAGAACCTGATCCAGAGCCTGTTGTTCCAGCTCTGGGTCAGCTTCGGGTCGGTCCGCATCAGCAGCGCGAAGGCCTCGCCATGGCTGAACTCGTCATTGCACCATTCCTTGAACCACTTGAAGATCGGGTGGAAGCGGTGTTCGGGATGCGCCTCGAGATGCCGGAAGATGGTGATGTAGCGGGCATAGCCGATCTTCTCTGACAGATAGGTGGCGTAGTAGATGAACTTCGGCCGGAAGTAGGTGTATTTCTTGGCCTTGGTCAGGAAGCCCAGGTTCACCGCCACCCCCGCCTCGCGCAGGGCGTCGTTGATGAAGCCGGCGTGCCGCGCCTCGTCGCGCGACATGTAGCTGAACAGCTCGCAGATGTCGGGGTTGGTGCCGCGGC
>JBKBRG010000422.1:1450-2751 GCA_046292325.1 Tabrizicola sp. | reverse complement strand
GTGCGGGTGAACGGCCTTGGCACCGAGTGGGTGGCGGGCGACCTGGCGGCGTTCGGCGACCATCCGGCAGTGGATGCGGTGCTGCTGCCGAAGGTTAATGGTCCGGCCGACCTCGACGCCGTTGCGGGCCAGGTGCGGGCGCCGCTCTGGGCGATGCTGGAGACGGCGAAGGGCTGTCTGAACGCAGCCAGCATCGCGGCGCATCCCCGGCTGGAGGGGATGGTCATGGGCACGAACGACCTGGCGAAGGAACTGGGCGCGCGGTTCCGGGCCGACCGGCTGCCGCTGCTGGCGGGACTCGGGGCCTGCGTGCTGGCGGCGCGGGCGGAGGGGCGCATCATCGTCGATGGCGTGTTCAACGCCTTCAAGGACGAGGCGGGGCTGCGCGCCGAGTGCGAGCAGGGCCGCGACATGGGCTTCGACGGCAAGACGCTGATCCATCCGGCGCAGCTGGACATCGCCAACGAGGTCTTTGCGCCGAGCGCGGAGGAGGTCGCGCTGGCCCGGCGGATGATCGCGGCCTATGCCGAAGCGCGGGCGCGGGGCGAGGGCGTGGCGGTGGTGGACGGCAGGATCGTCGAGAACCTGCATGTGGCGACGGCCGAGGCGCTGATCGGCAAGGCCGAGGCGATTGCGGCGCTGGCGGTTTGAGGGCAGGGTGCGCCCGATGAACCGGCTGGAGGCATCGCATGACACTGATCATCCTGGGACTGGCGCTGTGGTGGGCGGCGCATCTGTGGAAACGGCTGGCGCCGGCATCGCGGGCGCGTTTCGGCGACCCCGGCAAGGGCGTCGTTGCCGTCGGCGTGCTGGCCGGCGTGGTGCTCATGGTCATGGGCTATCGCGGGGCCGGGCAGATCGACCTCTGGTATCCGCCGCGTTTCCTGGTGCATGTGAACAACCTGCTGATGCTGTTCGCCTTCTACCTCTACGCGGCCAGCGGCATGAAGACGCGGATCACCGGCGTGATCCGGCATCCGCAACTGACGGCGGTCAAGACCTGGGCAGTGGCGCACCTGCTGGTGAATGGCGATCTGGCATCGGTCGTGCTGTTCGGCGGGCTTCTGGCCTGGGCGGTGGTGGAGGTGATCCTGATCAACCGCGCCGAGCCGCGACCCGCGCCGCCGGCGCCCGCGGCGATGGGCAGGGAAGCAGGCGCTGCGGTCGGGGCCGTCGTGGTGATGGGCGTGGTGATGCTGATCCACAACTGGCTGGGCGTGCCGCCCTGGGGCTGAGGTCGAGGGGGGGGGGGGGGAAGCCCCCACCCCCCCCCCGGAGGAGAATGGCACAAAAAACCACAG
>JBKBRG010000422.1:0-1440 GCA_046292325.1 Tabrizicola sp. | reverse complement strand
CGCGCGGGGGTTCCACCCCCCCGCACCCCCGTGGGATATTTCCGGACAGATGAACGGCAATTCCGGTCGAATTGCCAGAGGCATGGAGAGAATGAAGCTCTATCGGTTTCTCAGCGCGGATGACACCTCGGCCTTCTGTCACAAGGTGACGGCGGCCCTGAACAAGGGGTGGGAGCTGCATGGATCGCCCACCTATGCCTTCGACGCGGCCAACGGGGTGATGCGTTGCGGGCAGGCGGTGGTGAAGGAAGTGGCGGGCGAGTATCACCCGGACCTGAAGCTGGGCGAGCAATGAAGACCAATCCTGGACGTTTCTTCGAGGATTACACCCTCGGCGAGGTGATCCGCCATGCGGTGCCGCGCACGGTGGGGCAGGGCGAGCGGGCGTTCTACCATGCGCTCTATCCGGCGCGGGGGGCCTTGTATTCCTCGGATGAGTTCGCCCGGTCGGTCGGGCTGAAGGCCAGTCCGCTGGACGACCTGATCGCCTTCCATACGGTGTTCGGCAAGACGGTTCCGGATATTTCGCTGAATGCGGTGGCCAACCTCGGCTATGCCGAGGGGCGCTGGCTGCGGCCGGTCTGGCCGGGGGACACGCTGCGGTCGGAGTCCGAGGTGATCGGGCTGAGGGAGACCTCGTCCGGGGCGGCGGGGGTGGTCTGGGTCCGGACGCGGGGGCTGAACCAGCACGGCGAGGCGGTGCTGGAATATGTCCGCTGGGTGATGGTGCGCAAGCGGCGGCGGGAGGTCGTGGTGCCGGTCCATGTGCCGGAACTGGCGGCGTCGGTTCCGGCGGAGGCGCTGGTGGTGCCGGAGGGGCTGGACTTTTCGCGCTATGACTTCGGGCTGGCAGGAGAGCCGCATCGCTGGGGGGATTACCGGGTCGGCGAGGTGATCGACCATGTCGATGCGGTGACGGTCGAGGAGGCCGAGCACATGCTGGCCACCCGGCTGTGGCAGAACACCTCGAAGGTGCATTTCGACGTGAGCCAGCGCGAGGACGGGCGGCTGCTGGTCTATGGCGGGCATGTGATCAGTCTCGCCCGCGCGCTGTCGTTCAGCGGGCTGGCCAATGCGCAGATGATCGTGGCGCTGAACGCGGGCGCCCATGCGAACCCCTGTTTCGCGGGCGACACGGTGCGGGCCTGGTCCGAGGTGCTGGACAAGGCAGAGACGGCCGTGCCCTCCGTGGGGGCGCTGCGGCTGCGGCTGGTGGCGACCAAGGGCAAGGCGGGTGCGTTGCGCGGGGCGGACGGGAAATACCTGCCCGAGGTGCTGCTGGACCTTGACTGCTGGGCGCTTGTGCCGATGTGAGTCGGGGGCCGGCGTCGAGTGTGATCACGCCCCGAAAATTTGTGATCGCAAATGCCGGAAATTCGCCGCCGATAGCGACAACATGTTGCAGTTGCGGCAATCCGCGCGTGACATGGGCGAAATCCG
>JBKBRG010000421.1:0-2753 GCA_046292325.1 Tabrizicola sp. | reverse complement strand
CAGAATTTCGCCCAGGCCCGTCTGGGAACCGAAAGCGCCGCGGTGGTGGTGATGGACGTGACGAATGGCGACATCATCTGCTGCGCCTCGTCGCCGTCGTTCGATCCGAACCTGTTCGTCCGCGGGATCAGCCATGCCGACTATGCCGCGCTGACCGAGAACGACCACCGGCCGCTGGCGAACAAGACCGTCTCGGGCGCCTATCCGCCGGGCTCCACCGTCAAGATGGTGACCGCGCTGGCCGCGCTGGAGGCCGGGGTGGCCACGCCCGAGACCAAGGTCAGCTGCCCGGGCTACATCGAATTCGGCGAGCGTCGGTTCCATTGCTGGAAGCGGTCCGGGCATGGCACGGTCCGTCTGGCGCGCAGCCTGTCGGAAAGCTGCGACGTCTATTACTACGAGATCGCCCAGAAGGTCGGCATCGACAAGATCGCCGAGATGGGCCGCAAGCTGGGCCTGGGCCAGAAGTTCGACATCCCGATGTCGGCGATCACCGAAGGCAACATGCCGAACAAGGCCTGGAAGCTGGAGCGGCACAAGCAGGAATGGCGGATAGGCGACACGATCAATGCCTCGATCGGGCAGGGCTATGTGCTGACCTCTCCGCTCCAGCTGGCGGTGATGACGGCCCGGATCGCGAGCGGGCGGCAGGTGACGCCCCGGCTAGTGCGGATGGTGCGCGACCGTGAGCTGCCGGTGGCCGAGGCCCCGGCGCTGGACATCGCGCCCGAACACCTGGCGGCAGTCCGCGAGGGCATGTATGAGGTGGTCAACAGCGAACATGGCACCGCGAAATCCAGCCGGATCGTCGATCCGACCATGGTGATGGCCGGCAAGACCGGCACCAGCCAGGTGCGCAACATCACCAGGGCCGAACGCGAGGCCGGGGTGATCTCGAACGACCAGCTGCCCTGGAACCGGCGCGACCATGCGCTGTTCGTGGGCTATGCGCCCTACGACAGCCCGCGCTATGCGGTGTCGGTGGTGGTGGAACACGGCGGGGGCGGCTCGACCGCGGCGGCACCGATCGCCCGGGACGTGATCCTGCGCGCGCTGTCGGGCGGGCTGCCGCCGCTTGACGCCTATCCGTCCAGCCAGCGCGGCAGGATCGAGACCATGCTGAAAGAGCTTCCCTTGCGCGATCCCGTGACCGGCAAGCCCCCCGCCCCGACCGAGACCTGAGGCCGCGATGAGTTTCCTGGAATACCGCGTCAAGTTCGCCCCCACGGGCATCCGCAAGATCCTGTACATGAACTGGCCGCTGGTGGTGCTGATCACGGCGGTCGCCTCGGTCGGGTTCCTGATGCTTTATTCGATCGCGGGCGGGAACCTCGACACCTGGGCGCGGCCGCAGATGGAACGCTTTGCCGTCGGCATGGTGCTGATGTTCGCCGTGGCCATGGTGCCGATCTGGTTCTGGCGCAGCATGGCCGGGGTGGCCTATCTGGTGGCCTTCGTGCTGCTGCTGATCGTCGAATTCTTCGGCACGGTCGGCATGGGGGCGCAGCGCTGGATCGACCTGGGCTTCATCCGGTTGCAGCCATCCGAGATGATGAAGTTCACCCTGGTGATGGTGCTGGCGGCCTATTACGACTGGCTGGATCCGAAACGGGTCTCGCGGCCGCTCTATGTGCTGATCCCGGTCCTGCTGATCGTGGCGCCGACCGTGCTGGTCCTGATGCAGCCGAACCTCGGGACCTCGCTGATGCTGATCCTGGCCGGGGCCACGGTGATGTTCGTCGCCGGGGTCAGCCTGTGGTATTTCGGCGCGGTGCTGGCGCTGGGGATCAGTGCCATCGTCGGCGTGTTCACCCTGCGCGGCACGCCCTGGCAGTTCCTGCACGACTACCAGTACAAGCGGATCGACACCTTCCTCGACCCTTCGGCCGATCCCCTGGGGGCGGGCTACAACATCATCCAGGCCAAGATCGCCCTGGGATCCGGCGGGTGGAGCGGCAAGGGCTTCATGCAGGGCACCCAGTCGCGGCTGAACTTCCTGCCGGAAAAGCACACCGACTTCATCTTCACCACGCTGGCCGAGGAATTCGGCTTCGTCGGGGCCTTCTCGCTTCTGGGGCTTTACGCGCTGATCCTGGGCTTCTGCCTGGTGGCGGCGTTGCAGAACCGCGACCGGTTCTCGTCGCTCCTGATCATCGGGGTGGCGGCGAACTTCTTCTTCTACATCGCGGTGAACCTGTCGATGGTGATGGGCATGGCACCGGTGGTGGGGGTGCCCCTGCCGCTTCTGTCCTACGGCGGGTCGGCGATGATGGTGCTGCTGGTCGGGTTCGGCCTCGTGCAAAGCGCCCATGTCCACCGGCCGAGGTGATCCGATGCCCACCGTCCTGTTCGCCGCGCCCGCCCTGTGGGCGGAATACCGCACCGCGCTGCCGCAGGCCCTGGCCGAGGCCGGCATCTCGGCGCGCCTCGTGACCGAGGCCCCGCCCGACGAGGTGGATTACATCGTCTACGCTCCCGGCGCGCCCTTGCAGGACTTTGCGCCCTACCGGCAGGCGAAGGCCGTCCTGAACCTCTGGGCGGGGGTAGAGCGGATCGTGGGCAACCCGACCCTGACCCAGCCGCTCTGCCGCATGGTCGATCCGGGCCTGACCGAGGGCATGGTCGAATGGGTCACGGGCCACACGCTGCGGCACCACCTCGGCATGGATCGGCACATCGTGAACCCCGGCCATGTCTGGGACCCGACCTGCCCGCCCTTGGCGCGCGAGCGGCCGGTGACGATCCTCGGCATG
>JBKBRG010000420.1:0-2760 GCA_046292325.1 Tabrizicola sp. | reverse complement strand
GGTCAGCAGCTCCCGCTCGGCCAGCGCCAGCAGGGCGTCGGCGTCCATCACCTCGCCCTCGCGTTCGGCCAGCCGCGCCCGCCCCCAGGCCGTGTCGCCCCGTGCACCATACAGCGAGACCAGCCCCGAGACGACACGCCGTGCCTCCTTCAGGTCAGCCGTGGTCCGCGCGGTCGCGGCCCGTTCGCGCAGACCATCCAGCTGCCGCAGGCGCAGGAAGGTCCCCCATTCGCGCAGGGCGAGGACCAGCCCGGCCAGGACCGCCGCCACGACCAGCACGAAGGCAGCCCAGCCCAGCACCAGGTTGCGCGCCAGAAGCCCGGTCACGAAGTCCCAGGCCGCCACCGACAGGGCGAAGGAAAACAGCGCCCCGAAGGCCCAGAGCGCAAAGCGTGTCAGGGCCGAGCCCCGGCGCTGCGACAGGGCCGCAACGGCCTGCATCGCCTGACCCTCGGGCAGGGCATCGGGAACCGGCGGCGCGGCACCCGGATCAAGCGCCTCGTCCATCTCTTCCAGGAAGGGCTTCGGCGGGCGGCTCACAGCTGGTCTCCGATCAGGAACTCGACGGCCCGGTCCAGCCGGATATGCGGCGGGCCTTCACCCGGTTTCAGGGTCAACCGCGCCGGGGCGAAGGTCATCAGGCTGTAATCCGCATCCAGCCACGCCTCCGCCCCCTCCCGCGCCGGCGACAGAAGGCGCGCCGGGTCCGAGGGCAGCGCGCCGGGATACATCAGCGCCGGCTTGCCGGTGGCTTGCAGGATGCCCCGCACCGCCGGAACCTCGACTCCGTCCCGTGTCACGACCTCTTCCACGGTTGCCCGCAGGCTTGCCAGCGACATCGCCTCGGTCCGCGCGCCCGAGAAGTCGGCCCGGCTCTTCGCCTCGGCCAGAAGGCCGGCAGTGATCGCCGTCAGGGCCGGATGCTGTTCGTGGTGCAGGTGATCGGCCTTGGTCGCCGCAAACAGGATGCGTTCCACCCGATGCGCCCCGAACAGGCCGGTCAGCCAGCTGTTGCGCCCCGGCCGGAAGGCCGAGAGAACCTCGGCCATCACCCGCCGCAGGTCCTCGACCGCGGGCGGGCCCTGGTGGATCGCGCCCAGGACATCGGCCAGCACCACCTGCCGGTCGATCTTCGCGAAATGGTCGCGGAAGAAGGGGCGGACGACGCGGGCCTTGTAGGCCTCATAGCGCCGCTCCATCTCGCGCCAGAGGCTGCCCCTGCCGGATGTGGCGGGCTTCGGCAGGGGCGCGAAGGTCAGCACCGGCGAACCGGCCAGGTCGCCGGGCAGCAGGAACCGTCCGGGCGTCACATCGACGCGGCCCGCGTCGCGGGCGGCCATCAGGTAGGCGGTGAAGGTCTCGGCCAGGTGCCGCGCCCTTGCCTCGTCCAGCCGCAGCGCCCCGTCCTCGGCCCGGGCCAGCGCCAGCCAGGATGCGGCCTCGGGGCGCCGTTCCATGCGTGCAAGGGTGGCTTCGGACCATTGGTCATAGCTCTGATCCAGCAGGGACAGGTCCAGCAGCCATTCGCCCGGGTAGTCCACGATGTCGAGGTGCAGGGTCCGCGGCCCCCGCCAGGACGACAGGAAACCGGCCGGCTGGACGCGGAACGACAGGCGCAGTTCGGAAATCGCGCGGGTGGAGGCGGGCCAGCGGGGCCGGTCTCCGGTCAGCGCGGCAAGATGCGCCTCGTAGTCGAAGCGGGGCAGCGTGACATCGGGCTGCGGTTGCAGATAGACGGCCCGGATGCGGCCCTCGGCCTGCGCCTTCAGTTGCGGCATCCGGCCCCGGTTCAGCAGATTCGCCACGAGGGCCGTGATGAACACGGTCTTGCCCGCTCGTGACAGTCCGGTCACGCCCAGGCGCAGGGTCGTGTCGAACAGCGTCTCGGAAAGGCCCGCCCCCATGCCTTCGATCCCGCGGGTGATCCCGTCCGTCAGCCCGGAGAATGTCACGTCCGCGTCCCTTTCCTTCGTGGCGGTCAAGATAGGGCGGGCCGCGCGGGAATGGAAGGCATGGGGCGGAGAGGCCCGTTCCCGGCGGCCGGCGGATTGCGCGCCGGCCCGCTTCCGGGCTAGGGAGGCGCCATGCCACGCTATGCGCTTCAGATCGAATACGACGGCGGCCCCTTCGCGGGCTGGCAGCGGCAGGCGCAGGGGCTGCCTTCGGTGCAGGAGGCCGTCGAACGCGCCCTGGGCCGGCTGGAGCCCGGCCCCCACACCATCGCCGCCGCCGGGCGCACCGATGCGGGCGTCCATGCCACCGCGCAGGTGGCCCATGCCGACCTGGGCAAGGACTGGGATCCGTTCCGGCTGGCTTCGGCCTTGAACGCGCACCTGCGGCCCGACCCGGTTGCGGTCCTCGCCGTGGCCAGGGTCCCCGACGACTTTCACGCCCGCTTTTCCGCCACGGGGCGGCGCTATCGCTTCCGCCTCGTCGCGCGCCGCGCGCCGGTGACGCATGACCGGGGCCGCGTCTGGCAGGTGCCGAACCCGCTCGACATCGAGGCCATGCGTGCCGGCGCCGCCGAGCTGACCGGACGCCACGACTTCACCACCTTCCGCTCCACCCTCTGCCAGGCGAAAAGCCCGGTCAAGACGCTGGACCGGATCGACATCACCGAACACCCCTATCCCGGTGGCGTGGAATACCGCTTCGACCTCGCCGCGCGCAGCTTCCTGCACAACCAGGTCCGCTCCATCGTCGGCACGCTGGAACGGGTCGGTGCCGGGGCCTGGTCCCCGTCCGACGTGCGCGCGGCGC
>JBKBRG010000419.1:0-2761 GCA_046292325.1 Tabrizicola sp. | reverse complement strand
GCCGCCGACGGCAGCCTCGCCCCCACCGAACTGAACCTGCGTGCGCCCTCGATCGACCTGGACGACCTGCATCGGTCGGACGTGGTGGTGCTGTCGGCCGGCACGGGCAAGGCCGCCGCGCTGCGTGCCGTGCTGGCGGCGGGCTTCGTCAACCGGCTGATCGTGGATGAGCCCCTCGCACGGGCATTGTTGCAGGAGGAAGCGACATGAAGGGTTTTGGCGTCCATACCTCGATGTGGACCATGGCCTGGGACCGGCCCGGCGCCGAGCGTGCAGTCAGCGCCTGCAAGGCGCTCGGCTTCGACTTCATCGAGATCGCGCTGCTTTCGCCCGACAAGGTGGACACCGCCCATTCCCGCGCCCTTCTGGAGCGCGAGGGCATGCCCGCCGTCTGCTCGCTGGGCCTGCCCGAGGGCAGGCGCGCCTCCTCCGACCCCGAGGCTGCCATCGCCTTCCTGCGCCATGCGCTGGACCAGTGCGCCGCCATCGGGGCAGAGGCCCTGACCGGGGTCACCTACGGCGGCATCGGCGAACGCAGCGGCCAGCCGCCGACCGAGGCCGAGCGCGACAACGTGGCCCGCGTCCTCGCCGCCGCCGCCGCCCATGCCCGCAGCCTTGGCATCGCCTTCGGGATCGAGCCGGTGAACCGCTACGAGAACCACATCCTCAACACCGGCTGGCAGGCCGTGCAGATGATCGAGAAGGTGGGGGCGGACAACATCTTCATCCACCTCGATACCTACCACATGAACATCGAGGAGCGGGGCATGGCGCTTGGCATCCTCGATGCAGGGCCGCACCTGCGCTATGTCCACCTCTCCGAAAGCGACCGGGGCACGCCGGGGGAAGGCAACGTGCGCTGGGACGAGGTCTACGGGGCGTTGCGGGCGGTGGGGTTCGCGGGCGGGCTGGCGATGGAAAGCTTCATCGACATGCCGCCCGAGGTCTCCTTCGGACTGTCGGTCTGGCGCCCGGTCGCCGAAAGCCGCGATGTGGTGCTGGAACGCGGCCTGCCCTTCCTGCGTAACAAGGCGCGGCAGTATGGGCTATGGCCTCGGCCATGAGGCTGGCCGACGCTGGAACCGGTCCCGGATGGTCGGATCCCTTCGCACCCGCAAGGCCCAGTTGCACCAGTCTCGAGAGGGCTTCATCCGATGAACCCGGCCTGCTGGCCGGAGCCATGAGCAGACTGACACTCCCGACCCAACGGACCTGGAACTGGCCCGCCGACCAGACAGCGCTCAGGCGCCGCGGCTGGCTGACGATCCGGTTCGCGCGCGCGATGCCTTGGGAAGCCGCGACGACCGGCAAGCGCGGCCGACAGCCCGAAGACAGAGGGTGACGGGACCGGGACCCGCCCGACCATGACGACACCCTCCGGCATGGCACTCAGGCAGACGGTCGCATCCGTCGAAAGCCTGTTGCGGCTGGTCGGCCAGGACCGGACGGCCCCTGATATCAGCACGCGGTCCCATGGCAGAAGACCCGGACACCGAACCCTGCCGACCTTGGCCCGGACACTTTGCTGCATCTGCCGGTCGACAGCGACGGGATCGACGGGGAACCTCTTGCAGCCCATCCGGCCAGTTTCACGATCAATGACAAGCGTCCAGACCGCTATCCGTCCGGCAGCGGCCCCGAGGGATCGCGCCGGCAGCGCCGTGCAGAAGCAAGGATGCGTTGCGTGAAACCGCCTGGCCAAGGCGGCGGCGCGGCGGCCCGGACCCGTCGGATCGCCGAGACCCGGGTCCGGGACAGGCGCAGGCTCACGCGACCCGGCGCCGCTCGCATGCCGGTTCCCGATCGCTTCACCGCCACAGACGCCCCGTGCAAAGGGTCGCGGGCGGGCCGGGCAAGGGGGGCGCCCGGCAATCCGTCGACAGGGGCAGCAGAGCCCGTCAGGCCTGCCGGGCGTGCGGCCTCAGGCCTCGACCCAGAGACCCTCGTCCCGGACGATCCGGTAAGCCTCGTCCAGCGAGGTCTTCGCCCTTTCGATCAGCACGTCGATCTCTTCCGGCCTGATCACCAGCGGCGGAGCGATGATCATCCGGTCGCCGACGTGGCGCATGATCAGGTCGTTGGCAAAGCAGCGTTCGCGCGTCTTGAACCCGACGGTCCCGGCCTCGCTGGCGAATTTCGCCCGCTTCGCCTTGTTGGGCGTCAGCGCGATCGACCCCATCAGCCCGACCAGCTTCGCCTCGCCCACCATCGGATGGTCGGTCAGCGCCTCCCAGCGTTCCTTCAGGTAAGGATGCGCCACGTTCCGCACATGCTCGACGATCTTCTCGTCCTGCATGATCCGCAGGTTCTCCAGCGCCACCGCGCAGGCGACCGGATGGCCGCTGTAGGTGTAGCCGTGGAAGAACTCCCCTGCCCCGCCCACAACATTGGCCACCTCGTCGCAGACGATGGACCCGCCGATCGGGGCATAGCCCGACGACAGCCCCTTGGCGATGGTCATGATGTGCGGCCTGATGTTGAAGGTCTCGGACCCGAACCAGTTTCCGGTGCGCCCGAAGCCGGTGATCACCTCGTCGGCGATCAGCAGGATGCCATACTTGTCGCAGATGCGCTGGATCTCCGGCCAGTAGGTCCTGGGCGGCACGATCACGCCCCCCGCGCCCTGGATCGGCTCGCCGATGAAGGCCGCCACATTGTCGGGCCCGACCTCGAGGATCTTCCTTTCCAGTTCCTGCGCGCGGGCGAGGCCGAAGTCGTCCTCGGTCATGTCGCCGCCCTCGCCCCACCAGAAGGGCTGGTC
>JBKBRG010000418.1:0-2768 GCA_046292325.1 Tabrizicola sp. | reverse complement strand
CCGCGGGAGAGCAGCGCGCCGACCACCTTGGCGGCGGCGCCGCCACGGAGCGAGCCGGGGAGCGGCAGGACGTTGCGGTCCTCGCGCTGCCCGGCGGCGCTGAGGATGATGGCTTGGGTATCGGAAAGCTTGGTCATGGGGTCGTCTCCGTATTCGGGCTCGCGTCATGCGGCGGCTTCTACGACCCGTTCGCCCGACTTACGCGGCCCCACTGGGGCCACGGTTCGGGCTCACCGCGCAGGGCGCGCGGCAGGAGTTCCGGCTGGGCCGGAGATCAGCGGGCGTGCTCGCCCTCGCCGAAGGCGCTGTCGGTGATGCGCTTCAGGAGGCTGGCGTAGTGTTCCAGCGTGCCGACCATCGCCCAGCCCGCCTCGTCGGGGGCGCAGTTGAAATGGTCGTCGCTGAGCGCCTGCAGGCGGGCGAGCATCTCGTCGATTTCGGTCTTCTTGCCGATGAAGGCCGCGCGCGCGTTCGCCCGGTTCCTCGAACCGTTGGCGGAATCGGGCTCACCCTTGTGCCGGCGCGCCTTCTCGGCGCGGAGTTCGTGGCGCGGGGTGGTGATCGGGTTCAGGCGGATGGTCATCGTGGTGGCTCCGTAGTGAGTTGCATTGCTTCGTTGGATGACGTTCGCTCCGGTGGCGCCGCTTATCAACTCGATAAGCACATGATCTTAAATGATAATCGGGGCCATCGATGCAGGGCATGAGCGAGCGCCAGTACGCCGCGCGTGTCGGGCTGTCGCGCGGCGCGATCCAGAAGGCTAGGGCCGCCGGCCGGCTCGTGCTGCATGAAGATGGCAGCATCGACGCGGCGGCCAGCGACGTGCGCCGCGCCGAAACGACGGACCCGTCGAAGAGCAGACCGAAGGCAGCGAGTCGCCCCGCCGGCATGAAGCCGGTACCGGCGGCCGCCATATCAGCCGTCGGCGAGACGCTTCGCGAAAACGGCGTCACGATCCCGGATGTCGGCGACGGCGCCACGTTCATGAAGGCGAAAACCGCCAACGAGGTGATGAAAGCTCAGGAGCGCAAGCTGCGGCTCCAGAGACAGAAGGGCGAACTCGTCGATCGCAATCGCGCCGAAATGCTCGTGTTCCGGCTCGCGCGCGAGGAACGCGACGCGTGGGTGACCTGGCCGGCGCGGGTTGCCGCGCAGATGGCATCGGAACTCGATGCCGCGCTCGAACACCGGGATACCGCCAAGAGCGGCGCCTCCAAACCGGCGGTGACGACCGCACTGATCCAGAGACTGCTCGAAACACATGTCCGCGCCCAGCTCGACAGCCTCGCCGATGTCCAGCCGAGGCTCGGATGAGAGTGCGGTCGACTTCGACGGAGCGGAGGGACTTCTTCGGGCGTGGCGCAGCGGAATCCGTCCCGATCCGGACCTGACGGTTTCGCAATGGGCGGACCGGCATCGGCGGCTGGGTTCGCGGGCCTCGGCGGAACCCGGCCGGTATCGCTCTGCGCGCACGCCCTACATGCGCGAGATCATGGACCGGCTGAGCCCGGGCGATCCGGCCCAGCGGGTCGTGTTCATGAAAGCCGCGCAGGTCGGCGCGCCGCTCGCGCTCGACACCCCGGTGCCGACGCCCCTCGGCTGGACGACCATGGGCGAGGTCGCCGAGGGCGATCTGCTCTACGACGAGCGCGGGCGTATCTGCCGGGTCACCGGCCTGTCGCCGGTGTTCGACGAGCGGCCATGCTTCGAGGTGGCATTCGACGACGGCGAACGTATCGTCGCGGACGGCGAGCATCGCTGGCCGGTCTGGGATTTCACGAACGACCGGCCCGCCGCGCGCACGCTCACCACGGCGGAGATGGCCGGACGGGCGATCATGGGCGCAGGGGCCAAGCGGCGGCGCTATGCCATCGACTGCTGCGATCCGGTCGACATGCCGGACCAGGATCTGATCCTGCACCCTTACGTGCTCGGGCTCTGGCTCGGAGACGGCTCGTCGATCATGAACCACGTCTCGGTGCACGAGGAGGACGCCGAGATTGTCGAGCACCTGCGCGCCTGCGGCGTTGAGGCGGAGTTCCGGCTGCCGCACTGGCGCAAGGGCAGGCTCGCCAATGTGGTGATCGACCCGACGTTTCGAATGCGGCGCGAGGACGGCGCCTCGGTCGCGGACTGCTTCCGGTCTCGCTTCGTGACGCGGCTGAGGCAGCTGGACGTGCTCGACAACAAGCACGTGCCGCTCGCCTACATGCGATCGGGCCGATGGCAGCGGCTCGAACTCGTGCGCGGGCTGATGGACTCCGACGGCACGATCACGCCCGATGGCAAACGCTGCGAGTTCTCGAACGCCGATCGGGGCCTCGTTGATGCGATGGTCGAGCTGCTCCGCGGGCTCGGCTACAAGCCCGCGATCTATCATGGGCGGTCGCGCCGCAAGGTCTTCGGGCGGGACGGCCGCGCGAAAACGTCCGCCGAATACTGGCGCGTGTCGTGGACGGCCTATGCCGAGGAGCCGATGTTCCGGCTTTCGCGCAAGCGGGCCCGGATGCGCTCGATCGAGTCCGGGCGACCGTGGAAAAGCCGTCGCCGGCGCATCGTCGCGATCCGGCCGGTGCCGAGCGTGCCGGTGCGCTGCATCGAGGTGGACTCGCCGAGCCACCTGTTTCTGTGCGGGAAGGGCTGGATCCCGACGCACAACACCGAAGCCGGCAACAACTGGATCGGGTTCCCTATCACCTCGTCACGGGCGATGTCCGGCAGGCGAACTACTCGTCCTTGCGCGCTGAACTCGTCGAGTTCCGCCGCCG
>JBKBRG010000417.1:0-2800 GCA_046292325.1 Tabrizicola sp. | reverse complement strand
CATGCGCCCGGCGAGGCGCGTTGCACTGGGCCACGCGCCATCTGCGCCCGGCAGGCAGGGGCGCCGAGCCCAAGGATTCCACAGCCGGGCCCTTGCCGTCACGACCGTCAGGCAATCGGTGCCGCGTGGTCAGACGTAATCCGCCCGGCTCAGGCCGTATTTGGCCATCTTCTCGTTCAGCGTCCGGCGCGGCAGGCACAGTTCTTCCATCACCGCCACGATCGACCCCTTGTGCCGCCGCATCGTGTTGTCGATCAGCATCCGCTCGAAGGCTTCCACATAGTCCTTCAGGGGCTTGCCTTCCGTGGTCAGCGCCGGGCCCGAGGCCTCGTTCTCGGCCATCAGCAGGCTTGCGATCGACCCCGATCCCCGCCGGTTCTGCAAGACCGCCCGCTCGGCGATGTTCACCAGCTGCCGCACGTTCCCCGGCCAGGGCGCCTGCAACAGCTGCGCCGCCTCCTGCGCGGTGACCTGCGGCGCCGCGCAGCCGTATTCCTCGGCGAACTGTTCGCTGAGACGGGTGAACAGTTGCAGGATGTCCTCGCCCCGTGTCCGCAGGGGCGGCAGCAGGATCGTCATCGCCCCCAGCCGGTAGAACAGGTCCGGCCGCAGCGACTGCTCCAGCGTGGTGTCGGGGGCGTGGCTGTTGCAGATCGCGATGATCCGCGTCTCGGGCGGGGTGCCCTGATCGTTGATGAAGGTCAGAAGCCGCGCCTGCAATGCGCTCGGCATCGCCTCGATGTCCTCCAGCAGGAGCGTGCCGCCCCGCGCCTCCTCGACCAGCGGCAGCGCCCCGTCCTCGCCCGGACCGAACAGCCGCGCCGCCAGCTTGTCCTCGGACCAGGCCGCGCAGGAGATCGCCAGGAACTTCTTGGAGGCCCGCGGCCCCACCGCATGCAGCGCATGGGCGACCAGCGTCTTGCCGGTGCCCGTCTCGCCGTCGATCAGGACGTGGCTGTCGGCCTGGCCGAGGTCGAGGATGTCCTCGCGCAGCCGCTCCATCGCCGGGCTGGACCCGATCAGCTTCTTCATGATGGTGGACCCGTCCGACAGCTCCTTGCGCAGCGCGCGGTTGTCCAGCGTCATCCGCCGCGCCTGGGTGGCGCGCTTGGCAAGCTCGGTCATCCGGTCGGGGTTGAACGGCTTTTCCAGGAAGTCGAAGGCGCCCACCCGCATCGCCTCGACCGCCATCGGCACGTCGCCGTGGCCGGTGATCATGATGACGGGCAGACCCGAATCCTGGCCCATCAGCCGCTTGAGGAAGGCCATCCCGTCCATCCCCGGCATCTTGATGTCGCTGACCACGACCCCCTGGAAATCCGGGCCGATCGCCTTCAGCGCATCCTCGGCGCTGGCATAGGTTTCCGTGTCGAACCCCGACAGCGCCAGCCACTGGCTGATCGACTGCCGCATGTCGGCTTCGTCATCGACGATTGCCACCTTCATTGCGCGGGCCATTGGGACCTCTTCATTCTGCTGCTTCCTGTCTGTTGCCGAGGATCGGCAATTGCATCTCGAACACCGCGCCGCCCCCGTCCCCGTTCCGCGCGGTCAGGCGTCCGCCCAGATCGGTGACGATGCCGCTGGAGATCGCCAGGCCGAGTCCGACGCCTTCGCCCGGCTTCTTCGTCGTGTAGAACGGCTCGAACAGGTTCTCGAGATCGGCGATCCCGTGTCCGTTGTCGCGCACCGTCAGCGTCGCGGTTTCCCCCGCCGAAAGCAGGATCTCGATATGCGGATCCTTGATGTCCTTGGTGGCATCCAGCGCGTTGCGCAAGAGGTTGATGATGACCTGCTCCAGCCGCAGCCGGTCGGCCATCACCATGACCGGCTGGCGCGGCAGACCCCGGCTGATCTTGACGACACGGGCCTTCAGCTGCGGCTCCATCATCGCCAAAGCCGAAGAGACGCAGGCGCGAAGATCAACCTCTTCAAAGGCTTCCCCGCCCTTCCTTGCGTAAGACTTCAACTGTCGGGTGATCGCACCCATCCGTTCGATCAGGTCATCGACCCGCTGAAAGCTGGACAGCGCCTCTTCCACCCGCTTGCGCTGCAACAGAAGCCGCGCGCCCGCCAGATAGGTCTTCATCGCCGCGAGCGGCTGGTTCAGCTCGTGGCTGACGGCGGCCGACATCTCGCCGAGGGCCGCCAGCTTCGACGACTGCGCCAGCGTCAGCTCGGCCACCTCCAGGTCCTTCTTGACCTTTTCACGCTCTGCGATCGCGCGTTGCAGCCGGGCGTTCAGAAGCCGCAGTTCCGCCGACTCGCGCTGATAGGACAGGGACCGCGACCAGGCCCGGCGCGACAGGAGGTAGAAGGTGAAGGCCATCAGGATCGCAAATCCCATGATCTCCAGCGCAAGGATCCCGTTCACCTGTTCGCGCACCGACCCATAGGCGGTGAAGGTGGCGATCTTCCAGCCGCGGAACGGCACCCGTGCCTCGGTCAGCATCACCGCCTCGCCGCGGACATAGGCGTCCGGCGGCTCCTGCGCCCATTCGGCCGTGGCCCGCAGCGCCCGCGCGATGGCCGAAGGCGGATCGCGCAGCGCCAGCGCCTCGGACCTGGGCAGTCCGCGCCAGCGCGGCTCGGTCGAGAGCATCACGGTGCCTTCGCTGTCGGTGACCATCACCGCGTCCTGAAGGCCCGCCCAGGCGCGTTCGTATTTCATCAGATCGACGGAAACGATGATGACACCCAACAGGCGCGAATCGGCGGTGATCGCCCGCGAATACAGGAAGTCGAAGCCGCCCGCGTCGCGCTTGACCGGGGTGAAGATCGTTTCCTTGATGCGCTGCGC
>JBKBRG010000416.1:0-2842 GCA_046292325.1 Tabrizicola sp. | reverse complement strand
ATGTTCGAGAACACGCGGACCACCTTCACGACACGGGCGCTGCGCTGGCTGGCCTGGAACATGCCCTATCATGTCGAGCACCATGTCTGGCCGACGGTGCCCTTCCACCGACTGCCCGCGCTGCACGGACTGATGCGGGAGGAGCTCAGGGTCACGGCCGAGGGCTATGCGGCCTTCACGCGCGACTATCTGGCGCGGCGTGCCCGCCGGGCATAGGACCGGAACCCCTGAGATCAAGGCGCTGGCCGTGGGCGTTCAGGGTCTGTCACCCCGGATGGCGCGCCAAGGGGCAAGGGTGGGATGCCTCCGGCGGGAGTATTTGGCAAAAGGGCAAGAGCAGGGCCGGGCTTGCCGGATTGTGCCGGGCACAAGATCGGGGTGGCCGGCGGCGGCCGGTTTCGCTAGGTCTGGGGCATGAGCGATACCCCTGCCCTGCCCCGCGCGGCCGTTCCCGGCGGCGACACCCTGCCCGGCTTCCTTTACGCGCTGACGGCCTATCTGCTGTGGGGCTTTCTGCCGATCTACATGAAGGCGCTGGCGCATGTCCCGCCGGTCGAGGTGATCGCGCACCGGGTGATCTGGTCGGTGCCGATCGCGATCCTGGTCCTGGTCTGGCTGGGCCGGACGGCGGATCTGAAGGCCGCGCTACGCTCGCCCCGGATGCTGGGCATGGCCGCGCTGACGGCGGCGCTGATCAGCGTGAACTGGGGAATCTATGTCTGGGCCATCGGGTCCGGCCACGCGCTGGATGCCGCGCTTGGCTATTACATCAACCCGCTGTTTTCCATCTTCCTCGGCGCCGTGCTGCTGGGCGAGCGGATGGGGCGGATGCAGATGGCGGCAATCGGGCTGGCGGTGGTGGCGGTCGGCATCCTGACCTGGGAGGCGGGGCGGCTGCCGGTGGTGGCGCTGGGCCTGACGTTGACCTGGGGGGCCTATGCCTATCTGAAGCGGCGCCTGCCGATCGGGCCGAACCAGGGCTTCACGCTGGAGGTGCTGATCCTGCTGGCCCCGGCGCTGGCCTATGTCGTCTGGTTGCAGTCGCAGGGCACCGGGCATTTCCTGGCGGGCGTCTCCTGGGACAATGCGCTGCTTTTCGGCTGCGGGGTCGTCACGGCCGTGCCGCTTATGATCTATGCCAACGGCGCCAAGGGACTGACCCTGTCCACCATCGCCATCATGCAATACATCGCTCCGACCATGATCTTCCTGACCGCGGTCTTCATCTTCGGAGAGCCGTTCAGCGGGGTGAAGCTGGTCGCCTTCAGCCTGATCTGGGCGGCTCTGGCGATCTATTCGCTGCCGATCCTGGCCGCGCGGATCAATCGGGCCGGCTGATCTGACCGCCGCCAACCAGCGCGGGCGCTCCGGTGGTGTCGGGGCCCGAGGTCGCCATCTTGCGCAGCACGCGGACCGCGAGGAAGGCGAAGGCCTGGGCTTCCAGCATGTCGCCGTCGAGCCCCACGTCCTCGACCGGCAGGATGGTGCAGGGGATGCGGCGGCGCAGTTCGCGCAGCATCACCGGGTTGAGCCGCCCGCCGCCCGTGACCAGGATCCGCGTCACCGGGGCCGGGAAATGGATCTGCCCCTGGGCCACGCAGGCCGCGGCAAGCGCCGTCAGCGTGGCGGCGGCATCGGCATCGGACAGCAGGTCCAGCTTGCCGACCAGATCGGCAAAGGTGTTGCGGTCCAGCGACTTGGGCGGCGCAAGGTCGAACCAGGGATGGCGCAGGAAGCGCGCCAGGAAGTCCTCGTCCACCTCGCCCCGGGCGGCAAGCGCGCCGTCGGCGTCCAGCGCCTTGCCGAGCCTGGCCTGCATCAGGTCGTTCAGGGGCGCATTGGCCGGGCCGGTGTCGAAGGCGAGAAGCGCACCGGGGTTTTCCGGACCGGGTGCGGTAGGGTCGATCCAGGTGACGTTGCCGACGCCGCCGAGGTTGAGGAAGGCGAGCGGCTCGGTCGCGCCGATGTGGCGGGCCAGTGCAAAATGGTAGAAGGGCGCGAGCGGCGCCCCCTGCCCGCCGATGGTCACGTCCGCGCTGCGGAAGTCCCAGACCGTCGGCAGGCCCAGAAGCTGGGCCAAGAGCGCGCCATTGCCGCATTGGTGCGTGCCCCGCCCGGCCGGGTCATGCGCAAGGGTCTGGCCGTGAAAGCCCAGCACCTCGGCCCCGGTGAAGCGGGACAGGACCTCGGCATGGGCGGCCTCGACCACCTCGGCCGCGGCGAGGGTTTCGGGATCGCCCGGCCAGTGGCCGAGCGCCGCCCGAAGCGTTGCCCGTTCCTCCTCGGAATAGGGCCGGTAGGCAGAGGGCCCGAAGGCTTGGATCGTGTGCCCGTCGGTCTTGATCATCGCCGCATCGACGCCGTCGAGCGAGGTCCCGGACATCGCCCCCAGCGCCCACAAGGCCCCGTCCTTCCGCATCTTCCCTTGTGCCTCACGCGAAGCTATACCGCGCGACATCCTAGACCGAGGCGGCCATGCTCTACCATCCGAAATCTGACTTCATGCGCGTGATGTTCGAGCGCGGCTTTGTTGCCGATTGCACGGATTATCAGGCGCTTGACGAGGCATTGTTGAAGGGTGTGGTGCCGGCCTACATCGGCTATGACGCGACCGCCCCCAGCCTGCATGTCGGCCATCTGATGAACATCATGGTGCTGCGCTGGTTGCAGAAGACCGGCCACAAGCCGATCACGCTGATGGGCGGGGGGACGACCAAGGTGGGCGACCCCTCGTTCCGGTCGGAGGAGCGGCCGTTGCTGACGCCCGAGGCGATCGACGCCAACATCGCCGGGCTGAAGAAGGTCTTTGCCAACTACCTGACCTATGGCGAGGGCCCGACCG
>JBKBRG010000415.1:0-2845 GCA_046292325.1 Tabrizicola sp. | reverse complement strand
CGCCCTAGCGTGAAGAAAAAAGAGACGAGGCAGAGATGACCTATCGCGCCGGCCGCTTCCTTGCCGTTCTGCTTGCCTGTGGCCTTGGCGCCGCCGCGCAGGCCGAGACCACCCGCCAACAGCCCGCCGCATCGGTGGGGTCGATCGACTGGAGCGGCATGAGGTTCGGATTTGCCCATGCTGCCCCTCGCGGCGGAAATTCCTGGCGGGAAGAGTCCAGCGATCTGGAACTGGTTCCGGGAGGCTGGCAGAACGTGGCCCCGGTCTTCAGCATCGGCCGGGACTGGCAGACCGGACTGCTGACCTACGGGGCGCATCTGTCGGTCGCACCCGGGTCGCACCTCGCCTTTCCTCAGGATGCAGAGTTCATCAACTGCGCGGACTGCACGACGCAGGTCGGCGATATCCTTACCCTGACGGCGCGCCTGGGCCTTGCCGCGGGCAAGACCCTCTTCTTCGCCGACGCCGGCACGGCCCAGGGCACGGTGGTCGCCACGAACCTCTTCGGCCTTCTGACCTATGCGGATACACGTCTGTCCGGCTGGACCATCGGCGTCGGGGCTGAACGGCATGTCGGGGACAGGGTCAGCCTGTCCATCAGATACGATCACCTCGACCTCGGAACCCTGCCGCTGCCGGACTACCTTCCAACCGGCAGCACGAAGGTAGAGCTTGACCGGATACAGGTCGGCATGGCCATCCGCTGGTGACGGATCACACCGGCACGGCCTGCGCAAGGCCAGGCAATCCGCCCCCGCAGCGCCCGGATCAACGCCCGGAACACGCTTGACCGGAATTTCCGTGGCGTTGCCGGTTGCGCAGGCCCGGCACCCGGGGATAGCTTCGGCGGGCCGGGTCGCATCCCGCCTCCGCCAGGTCGAAAACCGACACCGGCTGTCGGGGAACGGCAAGTATCAACAGGGGCAACAGCGCGGGGGGAATCATCCGATCATGGCCGAAGTCACCATCGTCTACTGGCGCGACATCCCGGCCCAGGTCATCGTCGGCAAGGGCCGGCGCGGCTCGAAGGTGCAGTTGTCGGAGCGCTTTGAACAGGCCATCGACCGCTGCGCCATGAAGGTTGGCGCGCGCGACACCGACAGCTACCTCGCCGAATGGCGCAAGGCGGTCGTCGCCGAGGTCGAGGGCGATCCCGACACGATCGCCGCCGACTATGCCGCCAGGATCGAAGCCGAATTCGACACCGCCCGCATCAAGACGCTGATCGACGCCGAAGGCTGGGCCAGGGCCTGACGTCGGCATGATCCCGCCCAAGCCGTCCACCCTCAAGGAGACCGTCATGGCCCTGTTCAATTTCCGCCGCAAGGAAGAGGCTCCCGCCCCCGCCGGCAACGCGCTCGAAGCCTTCCTCAAGGGCTACTCGATCGAGGTCATGCCCCGCACCGCCGAGAAGGTGGAAGACTTCCGCGACATCCTGCCCGCGGGCACCCGCGTCTACATCGCCCATATCGAGACGCCGATCGAGGACATGGTCGCCACCGCCGCGCGCCTCAAGCGCGAAGGCTATGAGCCGATGCCGCATTTCCCCGCGCGCATCATCAAGGACAAGGCCACGCTTCTGGACTGGGTCGCCCGCTACAGGGACGTGGGCGTCCGCCAGGGCCTGATCCTCGCCGGCAACCCCGCGGCACAGGTCGGCGACTTCAGCAATTCGATGGAACTCCTTGAATCCGGGGCCTTTACCGGGTTCGATCGGCTTCATGTCGCCGGCCACCCGGAAGGCAACAGGGACATCGACCCCGACGGCTCTGACCGGATGGTCATGGAAGCCGCCCGCTGGAAATCGGCCTTCGCCGAACGCACCGACGCGCAGATGGCCATGGTGACCCAGTTCTGCTTCGAGGCCCAGCCGGTGATCGACTGGGTCAACCGGATGCAGGCCGAGGGCATCAGGCTTCCCGTCCACATCGGCATCGCCGGCCCGGCAAAGCTTCAGACCCTCATCAAGTTCGCCATTGCCTGCGGCGTCGGCCCCTCGCTGCGCGTGCTGCAGAAACGCGCGATGGACGTGACCAAGCTGCTCCTGCCCTACGAGCCGACCGAGATCCTGAACGACCTCGCCGCCCACAAGGCCGCTCATCCGGGCTTCGGCATCGAGCAGGTCCACTTCTTCCCCCTCGGCGGCATCAAGACCAACGCCGCCTGGGTCACCGAACACGGCGGCGCCTCGGGCGTTCCCGCCTCCGCCACCGCTTGAAACAAAGGCTCAAGAATGACCCGCACTATCGTTGAATCGAAAACGAAAACCGTCGTCATCGGTTTCGATGAACCCTTCTGCGTGATCGGCGAACGCATCAACCCCACGGGCCGCAAGAAACTGGCCGCGGAACTCGAGGCCGGCAATTTCGAGACCGTCATCAAGGACGCGCTCGAACAGGTCGCCTGCGGCGCCACGGTCCTCGACATCAACTCGGGCGCGGTCTTCACCAACAAGATGGCCGAGGACCCGCGCTATGCCGACAACAACTTCGTCGAACCGCCGCTGATGAAGGCGCTGATCGAGATCGTGCAGCAGACCGTGGACGTGCCGCTGTGCATCGACTCCTCCGTCCCCGGCGCGCTCGAGGCGGGCCTGAAGGCCTGCGAGGGCCGCCCCCTCCTGAACTCGGTCACGGGCGAGGAGGAACGGCTCGAACTCGTCCTGCCGCTGGTGAAGAAATACAACGTCCCGGTCGTCGCCATCTCGAATGACGACACCGGCATCTCGCCCGACCCCGACGTGCGCTTTGCCGTGGCAAAGAAGATCGTCGAGCGCGCGGCCGATCACGGCATTCCGGCGCATGACATCGTGGTGGACCCGCTGGTGATGCCGATCGGCGCCATG
>JBKBRG010000414.1:0-2850 GCA_046292325.1 Tabrizicola sp. | reverse complement strand
CGTCGAACCGGTAGTCGGCCGCGTTGCCGGTCAGCGTGGCGGCGAAGTAGGACCCGATGATCCCCTCGATCGAGATGTAGATCTGCCCGGCTGCCAGCTGCGTGTTCTGGCTCGGCGCATCCAGGTTGACCCGGACCCCGGCCGTGGCCCCGGTCAGCACGATGGTGTCGAACCCCGCGCCGCCGTCGATCGTGTCCGCCCCGGTCGAGACCAGGAACAGGTCATCACCGGCCGTCCCGGTGATGAAGTCGATCTGGCTCGTGCCGTAGAGCATGTTCTCGGGGTCGGGCGGCGCCGGCAGCGCGTGCCAGAGTCCGATGAAGTCGCGCAGCTGGAAACTGCCCGGCAACAGCGGCATGCCGTTCGACGAGATCAGCTCCAGCGTTTCGTCCGCGCAGGAGATCAGGGCGCCCGTCGCGGTGGCGGTGATGGTCAGCGCGGCCAGCGAATGGATGCGCCCCCAGGCCGACAGGTCGATGCGGTCGATCCCGAACTGGAAGTCGGCGATCACGTCATGCGCGGCATCGGCGGCGAGCACGAAGATGTCGGCCCCCGCCCCGCCGTAAAGCGTGTCGCAGCCGCCACCATCGGCGAGGATGTCATTGCCCTGATCGCCCTGGATCACCTCGGCCCCGTCGCCGCCGATGATCATGTCCGAAGCGGCCGATCCGGTCAGCGTGTCGTCCGAAGCCCCGCCGCCCTGGATCGGCGCCAGCGCGCCGGGATCGATCTGCAACCGGGTGACCCCGGCGCCCTCGGTGGCGATGAACAGCTCGATCACCCCGCCCACCACCCGCGCGGTCATGGCGGTGATGTTCTCGAACGGCAGGCCCTGCCCGCTGAGCAGCTGGCCGCAGTCGATCAGCCGGCCATCGGGCATCAGCGTCATCACCGTCAGCCCGTCGTCGCCACCGCCGGCGATGACGAAGACCCGGTCGCCGACCTGGGCGGTGGCCAGCGTCAGCACCGACTGGAACCGGGTGTCCAGCGTGTCGATCACATGGTCGGTGACGGTCATCGCCCCGTCGGCGGTCAGGGCGATGACGCTGATCGACGACGAATTGGGCGAGGCGACGAGCAGATAGGTGGTCCCCGCCATCTCGACCACCCGGACCGCCGAGGGGTCGGCGATGCCCAGCCCCTGCGGTGCGCCGATCAGGGTCGGATTGCCCAGCGTGCCGTTGGCGGCGATCGGGAAGGCGCGCACGACATCGACCTCCAGCGAGAGGCTGACCAGAAAGCGTTGCCCGGCCACGGTGACCGGGATCAGGTCGCCGATGTCGATGCCGGTATGGGGCCCGTCCAGCACCTTCGATCCGACCAGCGTCATCGCGCCGTTGGCGGCCACCGAATAGGTGTGGATCGTGCTGTCGCCCATCCGCGCGGCATGGAAATAGGTCGTGCCGCCGACCTGCACGACGCATTGCGCCGAGATCGCGCCGGACAGGCTGCCCGGCAGCTGGATCGGGCTGTTCAGCGCGCCGGTCCCGGTGATGCCGAAGGCGTTCACCCCGGCCTGGTTCGCCCCTGTCACGATCAGATGGGTGGTGCCGTTGATGACCACGGTCTCGATCGTGGCCGGGGCCGGCAGGGCCGTTCCGGGGGCGATGTTTTCCTGGTCGAGCAGCGTCATGGACGCGCCGACTTCCAGCGCAAGCACCCCGCCGCCAGCGCGGGTCGCGGTGTAGAGCAGCGTCTTGCCGCCCTGCGCCACAAGCTCCAGATCGCAGATCCCGGAGATCACGTTCAGCGGCGCCGCCGTGAACGTCTCCACCACCAGAAAGTTGATCACTTCCGGCCCCGAACACACCCATCTACCCAAGGGTCAGGATGCCGGTGGAACGCCTAATGCCGGGTGATCCGATCAGGGCGGAAACGCGGCAAGTGGACAGGATTTTCGCAAAAGCCGATCGGTCGGGCCCGACCACGGCCTGAACCGGCCAATCCAGGCCGGCGCGACGCAGGCGGTCAGACGAACTGTTCGCCGATCAGCCGTTCCTCCAGCCCGTGGCCGGGGTCGAACAGCAGCCGATGGCGCACGCTGTCGTCCGAACGCACCTCGACGCTGACGACATCGCGGACCGAGGACCGGCTGTCGGCATCGGCCATCACCGGGCGCTTTTCCGCCTCGATCACGTCAAGCCGCACAACCGCCGTCCGGGGCAGCAGCGCGCCCCGCCAGCGCCGGGGCCGGAAGGCCGACATCGCGGTCAGCGCCAGCACGTCCGACCCGATGGGCAGGATCGGCCCGTGCGCCGAATAGTTGTAGGCGGTGGACCCTGCCGGAGTTGCCACCAACGCCCCGTCGCAGACGAGTTCCTCCAGCCGCACCCGCCCGTCGATCGAGACCCGCAGCTTCGCCGCCTGCGGCCCCTGGCGCAGTAGCGAGACCTCGTTGATGGCCAGCGCCTCGGTCACGCGGCCCTTCGCATTCTGCGCCCGCATCGCCAGCGGGTTGATCACCGTCTCCTCCGCCGCCCGCAGCCGTTCGATCAGGCCGTCCTCGGCATAGGCGTTCATCAGGAAGCCGATCGTGCCGCAGTTCATGCCATAGACCGGCAGCCGCCGCCCGTGCGCCGCGTGCAGGGTCTGCAACATGAACCCGTCACCGCCCAGGGCCACGATCACCTCGGCCGACCGCACCTCGGCCTGCCCGTAGCGGGCCGTCAGCGCCACAAAGGCCTTGACCGCAGCCTCGGCCCTGCTGGCCGTGAACCTGATCCGCACGCCCGACCCTCCGCCTCTCCTGCCCCGGAAACCTTGACCGCGCCCGGCGCGAAACTCAACCCCGTGCCCGCGGACACTCCGCCGCGCGCGTGCCCCTGCGGCAAGAATATTTCGCGCCCGGTG
>JBKBRG010000413.1:0-2853 GCA_046292325.1 Tabrizicola sp. | reverse complement strand
GGCCCAGCAGCGGCCGCAGCCCTTCCGTCACCCGGTTCGACTTGGGGAAATCCTGCGGCCTCTCGTCCAGCACCCGCCGGACCAGCGCCGGGTCGTTGCAGAGGTAGCTTTCGAAGAAGGGCGTGCGGAACTCGGCCATCCAGGCGCGATACAGCCGCGCCGGCTGGGCCGACAGGATGTCGCGCCGGAAGGCCCGCAGATGGCCGAAAAGCGACACCCTGTCCGCCCGGGGCTGCGGTTTCGGCGGCAGGCGCGGGGTCATGCGACGCTCCGATGCGGGCTCAGCGGCCGGGTGATCCGGCTGGCAGAGGGCTTGCGCCCCCGGAACCGCTCGGCCAGCGTCAAGGGCCCGGCCGTGATGCGGAAATAGTCGTAGTCGCCCGGCCGGTCGAAGGCGCAGAGATACTGGAAATGCAGCCGGAAATACCGCCGCTTCAGCGCCCGCCAGAGGTCGGGGCTCAGCGTCTGGCTGAAGGCGGCCGAGATCACCAGGGGCCAGCGCTGCCCCTCTGGCGCGACGCCGCTGACCGCCACCGGATCGCACAGCGCAAAGCTGCACCCGTCGCCGGGGGCGCTGACATCGACCCAGGTCAGCTCCTCCCGCGTCGAAAGGAAGGCCAGATCCGCGCGCAGCCGCCCGGCCTTCGGCAGGAACGACACCATCGGCACCACCTGCCCGAGGCTCAGGAACCCCAGCGCCGGATGCCGCGCGGGCAGGCCTTCGCGGATCAGGTCGGCCAGCACCGAGACCGCCAGATGCACGCCCGAGGAATGGCCGACCACCAGAACCTCGTCCAGGTCGTGCTCCAGCGCCGCGCGGATGCGGGCCCGGAACTCGGCCATCCGACGCTCCAGCGCCGGCGGGTTCTCCCCCCTCAGCCCGGCGGTGAAGGCATAGTCATGCATCAGGTAATAGGCATAGACACGGTGATCCAGCGCCCGGAACCCGCGCAGCGTCAGCCATCCCGCCACGAGCCCGAACAGGACCGCGACCCATTGGCCCGGTTCTCCCGGCCCGACCAGCACCAGCCAGGCCCAAGCGAAGGCCTTCGCCGCCAGGAAAAAGACCAAGAGGGCAATCACGGCCTGCGCGATGAGGACGGCAATCGGATACAGCGCCGCGATCATCGGCCCCTTGCGCAGCCGCATCAGCCGCAACAGGGCCCCAGAGCCGAGATAGGCCCAGGCCGTCCGGATCAGCTGCACATAGGTCGCGGCGATGCCCTGCGCCATGGATTGCTGCACGAGATCGGACCAGACCAGCACCTCGACCTCGGCCTCGACCTCTCGCCCTTCGATCCGCGCGGCGACACGCCAGCCGTGGGTCTCGCCCGCGCGCGTGCGGATCTCGACCCGATAGCCCGAGATCGCGGCCTGCGCCGCGCCTTCGCTCCGATAGAGCTCGCGGTAGCGGCGGGGAGGAAAGGGATCGTAGCCCGGAACGTAAAGGACATGGCGCCGGAAAACGCCTGCCTTCTCTGCGCTGTCGACCTGTGCCGCCACGACCATCCTGCAAGTCTGCCCACTTCACCTTAGCGCCTGGCCGGGCAGAGGAAAGGCATGTGCGGCGGGCTCAGCCCGGCAGGGGCAGGCCCAGCACCTCATAGGTTTCCAGCATCCAGTAGCTGAAATCGGTGAAGGCCCCGGTCAGCAGCGCCAGCCCGACGACGACCAGAAGCCCGCCCATCAGCCGCTCGATCAGCTTCATGCGACGCTTCAGCCTTGTCATCAAGGCCATTGACTTCTCGATGAAAACAGCCGCCAGCAGGAAGGGAAGGCCCAGCCCCAGCGCATAGACGCCCAACAGCAGCGTCCCGCGCTCCGTGCTGCCTTCCTGAGCGGCCAGCGACAGGATCGCGCCCAGCTGCGGCCCGATGCAGGGCGTCCAGCCGAAGGCGAAGGCCAGACCCAGCACATAGGCGCCAAGGGCGCTGCCTCCCCGGTCGCCCGCGTCCATCCGCATCTCGCGGTCCAGGATCGGAATGCGGAACAGGCCCAGGAAATGCAGACCGAAAACGATGATGAGACCACCTGAAATCCGCGCCAGAAGCAGCTGATTCTGAAGGACGAAACTGCCGAAGGCCGAAGCGGTGAAGCCAAGCAGCAGGAAGATGGTGGACAGCCCCATGACGAAGAACAGCGCCGGCAGGATCACCCGGTGGCGGTCCACCCCGTCGCGCATGTCGCCGACCGATATCCCGCCCATGTAGGCCAGATAGGGCGGCACGATCGGCAGGACGCAAGGGCTCAGAAAGGACAGCACGCCCGCCACCAGCGCGACCAGGATCGCGGGCAGAAGGGCAGCGTCGATGATCTCGATTCCGAACATGTCCCGCCTCACATAGCGGCTTTCCCCGGCCACGTCACCGGGTCAGCCCGTCACATGCGCGTGGCTTGCCTGTAACCTTGCCCGCCGCCAGAGGCGGCGTTACATCGCCATCATGGCCGACTGGGACGAGATCGTGGATTGCGAGGGGCTTCTGTGCCCCCTGCCGGTGCTGCGCGCGCGCAAGCGGCTTCTGGCGCTGGCGCCGGGGCGCGTGCTCTGCGTCCGGGCAACCGACGCCATGGCCGGGATCGACCTGCCGCATTTCTGCGCCGAGGCCGGGCATGCCTACCTCGGCAGCCGGACCGAAGGCACCGTCACGCTGCATCTCATCCGCAGGGGCTGACGGTCCCGCCACTCCTCGCCGGGGGGCGACCCCACGACGAGGCGAGGCAGGCGAACGCGCGGTGTCCCCTCAGCGGCCGAGAGACCACCAGCCCTTGCGCCTGGGCTTGGCGGGTTCCTCCGGCTCGGGTGCCGGGGCCCCGGCCTCGGCGGGATCGGCGACAACCGTCTCGGCCACCGGC
>JBKBRG010000412.1:0-2880 GCA_046292325.1 Tabrizicola sp. | reverse complement strand
CCTTGCCGCCTTCGAGGCGACGGGGCGGGCCTATCTGTCCTTCGCGCGGAAATACCCCGGCCATTACCAGGCGATGTTCGAAAGCGGCTTGCAGCCGGGGCAGCATCCCGGCCTGGCCCAGGTCGCGGCCAAGGCGCGGGCGACGATGGATCGCGCGGCCGAGGGGCTGGTGCAGGGACTGCCCGAGGGTCGCCGCCCCCCGGCAAGCATGGTCTCGGCCCATGTCTGGGCAGTCAGTCACGGGGTGGTGGAGCTGTTCCTGCGCGGCAATGGCGGCCCCCAGCCCTGGCCGCCGGAGGACCTGCTGGAAACCGGGATCGGGATCTACCTGCGCGGACTGGGCCTTCTGTCCCCCGATCGCTGAGCCGATGTGTCCACGGTGGACAGGCGCCGATGATCGCGTCGGATCAATGGCCTGGCCGCGCCCGTCAAGGATTCATCGACGCATGCCCGAAAGACCGGACGACCGTCCGTCCTGCGACCCGGTCGCCGGTCGCCGCGGCGTGACAGGATGAGGAGACCGGTCGAACGCGGCGCCGTCGCTAGCGGAAGAGGACCAGGGCCGTGGGGCTCCAGGCGACGCGGACCTTGTCGCCGACCTCCAGCACCGGACGGCCGGGCACGTTGCGCATCGACAGCCGCACCTCGACATCCGTCCCGCCCAGATAGACGTCGTAATAGGTCATGTCGCCGAAATAGATCACCTCGTCGATCACGCCCTCCGTCTCGCGCTCGGTCGCCTTCTGGTCGTCGTAAAGCAGCGTCAGCGTTTCGGGCCGCAGGCCGACCACCGGGCTGTCCCCCTTCACCGGCGGCGCCGTCGAGGCATCCAGCACCGCCCGGCCCAGCCCCTTGGCCTCGATCTCGACCGACCCGTTGCTTTCCGAAAGCACGGTCGCGGGGATGAAGTTCATCGTGCCGATGAAATCCGCCACCTTCTTCGAGTTCGGCCGGCGATACAGCGTTTCGGGATCGGCCAGCTGGGCGATCTCGCCCTCGAACATCACGGCGATACGGTCGGACATGACCAGCGCCTCTTCCTGGTCATGGGTGACGAGGATGAAGGTGATGCCGACCTGGCGTTGCAGCTTGATCAGTTCGACCTGCATGTGTTCGCGCATCTTCTTGTCGAGCGCGGAGAGCGGCTCGTCCAGTAGCAGCACCTTGGGCTTCAGGATCAGCGCCCGGGCCAGCGCCACCCGCTGCCGCTGGCCGCCCGACAGCGCATGCGCGGCGCGGTTGCCATAGCCCTTGAGGCCCACCATCTCCAGCGCCTCGGCGACGGCCTTGGCCTTTTCCTCCTTCGAGCGCGGGTCCTTGCGCAGGCCGAAGCCCACGTTTTCCGCCACCGACATGTGCGGGAAGATGGCGTAGGACTGGAACACCATGTTCGTCGGCCGGACGTTGGCGGCCACCCCGGCCATGTCCTTGCCGTCGATCATGATGACGCCCGAGGAGATGTCCTCGAAGCCCGCGATGGTGCGCAGAAGCGTGGTCTTGCCGCAGCCCGACGGTCCGAGCAGCGAGAAGAACTCGCCGGCCTTGATCGTGCCGTTGATCCCCCGCAGCGCGTGATAGTCGCCGTAATACTTGTGGACGTCCTTGAACTCGATCATCGTCGGACGGTCGTCGGAAAAGGTCACAGGAAGCCTCCGGTATCTTTGCCGCCCGCCTTGGCGATGCCGCGGCGGCGCATGTACTCGGCAAAGCCGAGCAGGATGATCGAGAAACAGACGAGCACCGTCCCGAGCGCCAGCATCGAGGGCACCTTGGCCGGGAAGCGGAACTGGCCGAAGATGTAGACCGACAGGATCGGCTGGCCCGAGCCCAGGAAGTTCGCGATGATGAATTCGTCGAACGCGATGGTGAAGCAGATGAGGAAACTGGCGAGGATCCCCGGCATCACCAACGGCAGGATGATGAGGCGGAAGGTGGACCACTGGGTCTCGCCCAGGTCCATCGCCGCCTCTTCCAGCGAGCGGTCGAGCGACTGGAAGGCCGAGGTCAGGATCGCCACCGCGAAAGGCGTGCAGATCAGCACCTGGCCCATGATGACGGTCAGCAGCGAGAGCGGCACGCCGATCGACAGCAGCACGACCAAGAGCGACATGGCCACGATCATCTCGGGCAGCACGAGCGGCAGCATGATGAGGCCCATGATCGTCGCCTTGCCGGGAAAGCGGTAGCGGACCGAGGCGCGGGCGGCGAAGATGCCGAGGATCGTCGAGAGTGTCGCCACCGACAGCGCGATGATCAGGCTGTTCTTCGCCGCGATCCGCAGGTTCTGGTCGTTCCACATCTCGACGAACCAGTCGGTCGTGAAGCCCGTGAGCGGGAAGGACACGACCTTCGAGGCGTTGAAGGCGAAGATCGGCAACAGCAGGATCGGGCTGTAGAGGAACAGCAGATACAGCAGGGTGAAGCCGCGCAGCCAGGGAGCCTTCATTTCGAGCCTCCGATGAAGCGGCGGTTCCAGAGCACGAAGACCACGCTGACGATGCCAACCATCAGCATCGAGACGACGGCGAAGGCCGAACCCTGCGGGTAGTTGCGCAGTTTCAGCAGCGCCGTCTCGATGAAGTTGGCGATCATCGGCTCGCGCCCGTCGCCGACGAGTTTCGGGGTGACGTAGTCGCCCACGGTCGGGATGAAGACGATCAGCGCTGCGGCAATCACGCCGGGCATGGACAGGGGCAGCGTGACGCGCAGGAAGGTGACCCAGCGGCTTTCGCCGAGGTCCTGCCCGGCCTCGAGAAGCGAACGGTCCACCTTTTCCAGGCTGACGAAGATCGGCAGCACCGCGAAGGGCGCATAAGCATGGGCTAGGACGAAGATGATCGCCGGGATGCCGTAGCTGGAGAAGTTGAGCTGGCTGTCCAT
>JBKBRG010000411.1:0-2882 GCA_046292325.1 Tabrizicola sp. | reverse complement strand
GATCTCGATCTTGCCGTCCATGTACCAGTCGACGATCTTCGGCACGTCGGTGCGGCCCCGCGCGCCGCCGAAGGCGGTGCCCTTCCAGACCCGGCCGGTGACCAGCTGGAAAGGTCGCGTCTCGATGGTGGCCCCGGCGGGGGCAACGCCGATCACGATCGACTGCCCCCAGCCGCGATGGGTGCATTCCAGCGCCGCCCGCATCACCTTGACGTTGCCGGTGCAGTCGAAGCTGTAGTCCACCCCGCCGATCCTGTCGAAGGGCGTCCTGGTCATGTTGACGATGTGGGGAACGATGTCGCCCTCGATCTTCGTGGGGTTGACGAAATGGGTCATGCCGAACCGGCGGCCCCATTCCTCCTTGTCGTCGTTGATGTCGATGCCGATGATCTTGTCCGCGCCCGCCAGCTTCAGCCCCTGGATGACGTTCAGCCCGATGCCGCCCAGACCGAAGACCGCCGCCGTCGCCCCGGCCTCGACATTGGCGGTGTTCAGCACCGCGCCGATCCCGGTGGTCACGCCGCAGCCGATGTAGCAGATCTTGTCGAAGGGCGCGTCCTCGCGCACCTTGGCCAGCGCGATCTCGGGCAGGACCGTGTGGTTGGCGAAGGTCGAGCAGCCCATGTAGTGATGGATCGGCGTGCCGTCGAGCATCGAGAACCGCGTCGTCCCGTCCGGCATCAGCCCCTTGCCCTGCGTGTCGCGGATCGCGGTGCAGAGGTTGGTCTTGCGGCTCAGGCAGGACGGGCATTCCCGGCATTCCGGGGTGTAGAGCGGGATCACATGATCCCCCGGTTTCAGCGACTTGACGCCGGGGCCGCACTTCACCACCACCCCGGCGCCTTCGTGGCCCAGGATGGACGGGAAGATGCCTTCCGGGTCGGCGCCCGACAGGGTGAATTCGTCGGTGTGGCAGATGCCGGTGGCCTTGATCTCGACCAGGACCTCGCCTTCCCTCGGGTCGTCCAGGTTCACCTCCATGACCTGCAATGGTTTTCCGGCGGCGACGGCGACGGCGGCACGGGTGCGCATCTGGTTTTCCCTCCCTTATGGTCCGGGCCAAGGTGTGCCAGACTGGCGGCAAAGGCAATTCAGGAAACGACCATGAGACATGCGATTGTCACCCTGGCCCTTGCCGCGCCGCTTCTGTCGGCCTGTGTCGAGCCGCTGCCCGCCCCGGTCGATCCCGGCCCGGACGCCTGCGGCGCGAGCCAGCTGCAGGATCTGGTGGGCCAGCCCGGCGCTGTGCTGGACGGGATGCGCTTTTCCCAGGATGTGCGGGTGATCCGGCACGGCATGGCGGTGACGATGGACTATCGCGCCGACCGGCTGAATTTCTGGCTGGACCGCCGCGACGTGATCGAGCGGGTGGTCTGTGGCTGACCGCCGGTCACGGGTGGCGGCGGGCCTGCTGACGGCGGTCCTGCTGGCGGCCTGCGTGGCAGGAGAGCTGCCGGCGCCCATGCCCCTGCCGCCGTCCGGGCCGGATGCCTGCGGCGCCTCGGGGATGCAGGATCTGGTCGGTCGGAACCGATCGGTCCTGGCGGCGATGACGCTGCCCGCGGGCAGCCGGGTGATCGAGCCCGGCATGCCGGTCACCGAGGATTACAGCCCGCAGCGGCTGAACCTGGACCTGGACGCAGGCGGCCGCATCGTCCGGGTGTGGTGCGGATGAGAAAGGCCCCGGTCGGCGGACCGGGGCCTTCCGTTTCGCGGCGGCGCAGCGGTTACTGCTTCATCACGCGGAAGTCGGTGTGGCAGGCCTTGCAGGTTCCGCCAAGCGCACCCATGCCGGCGCCGATCGTCTCGGCCGAGGCAACGTCCATCGCGGAGGCGGCGTCGCCCAGGGCCTTGGCCTTGGTCAGGAAGGCATCCCAGTTCGTCCAGATCTCCGGTTTGGCTTCCGAGGCCGGGTCGGCACCGCCCTGGTCCTTGAAGGTTTCCTCGATCTTGGCCGCGGCCTCGACGAGCGCGGCCTTAGCGCCCTCGGCGGCGGCGGCGTCATAGGCGGCCTCGCCCTTGGCCATGCCGCCGAGAATGCCGGTGTTCTTGCCGATCAGCTTCATCAGCTCCGACCGCGCGATGGCGTTCGGGTCGGTGCGGTCTCCCTCGGCGAAGGCTGCCCCTGCGGTCAGGACTGCGCCGATAACGATGGCTTTGACGAACTTCATCTGCTGGCTCCCTCGCTGGCCTGGTGGAGGCACTATAGGCGCGCCTTCGTGTCGCGGAAGTTGCAGCTTTGCGCTCTCACGCACTTGTCATCTGCGGTGGCACAGGACTCGACAGGATCGCGGTCCGGTGGCATCACGAGAACGTATCATGAACAAGCGAGTCGGACATGGCGGGCCGTCGCATCCTGTCACTGTGGTTTCCGCGTCTGGCAGCCGACCGGGTCATGCGGCGGCGGCAGGATCCGGTGCCGGTGCCGCTGGCCGTGGTGGGCGACCGGAACGGGGCGCAGGTGCTGGTGTCGCTTTCGGCCGAGGCCGAGGCGGCGGGCCTTTCGCCGGGCCAGCCCTTGCGCGATGCCACCGCGATCTGCCCCGCGCTGCTGACCGTCCCCGCCGACCCCCCGGCCGAGGCGCAGTTCCTGCTATCCTTGCGCCGCTGGGCCGGGCGCCTGTCGCCCTGGGTGGCCGAAGAACCCCCTGCGGGGCTGATGATCGACCTGACCGGCTCGGCGCATCTGCATGGCGGGGAAGAGGGCGTGCTGGCCCGGGTGGCCGAGGACTGCGAGGGGCTGGGCCTGACGGTGCGCGCCGCGATCGCCGACACGCCGGGCGCGGCCTGGGCCCTGGCGCGGTATGGCGGCGCGCGGGTGGCGCCGCTGCGCTCGGGCGATGCCATCGAGCAGGAGGCGCGGGCGACCCGGTCCCGCGCCG
>JBKBRG010000410.1:0-2900 GCA_046292325.1 Tabrizicola sp. | reverse complement strand
GCGGCCTCGACCTCCACCACCTCCTGCCCCTCGGCGAACCGCCTCAGGCTCGCCCAGAGATGGACCCTGGCCATGCCCTACCCCTTCGCCGCCTTGATCGCCGCCAGCACCTTGGGCGGAGAGCAGGGCAGGCTGCGGATGCGGACACCCGTCGCCCCGGCGATGGCCGAGGCGATGGCGGGCAGGGGCGGGGTGATCCCGGTCTCGCCCACGCCGCGCACGCCGTAGGGGTGGCCGGGGTTCGGAACCTCGACGATCACCGTGTCGATCATCGGCAGGTCGGAGGCCACCGGGATCCGGTAGTCGAGGAACACCGGGTTCTGCAACCGCCCGTCGGGTCCGTAGATGTATTCCTCGTTCAAGGCCCAGCCGATGCCCTGCGCCGCCCCACCCTGATACTGGCCTTCGACATAGGCCGGATGGATCGCCGTGCCCGCATCCTGCACCACCAGATAGCGCAGGACCGTGGTCCGCCCCGTTTCCGGGTCCACCTCGACATCGACGACATGGGTGCCGAAGCTGGCGCCATAGCCGCCCGCCGTCACCTCGTGGTGGCCCGAGATCGGCCCGCCGGTCGAGCCCATCTTCGCCCCGATCTCGCCGATGGTCATCGGCGGATGCTTGCCGGCGTTCGGGCCTGCCGGATGCGCCGCGCCGTCGCGCCATTCCACGGCCTCCGGCTCGATCCCCCAGTCGGCGGCGGCGCGGCGGCACATCTCGCGGATGGCCTGGTCGGCCGCCTCGATCGCCGCCTTGCCGCTGGCAAAGGTGGCGCGGCTGCCATGGGTGGGCTCGTTCACCCCCAGAGCCCCGGTTTCCACCACGTTCACCCGGACGTTCTCATAGGGGATGCCCAGATGTTCGGCCACCATAAGCCCGATCGAGGCGCGGCTGCCGCCGATGTCGGGCGTGCCGACCGAAACCGTGGCCGTCCCGTCCTCGCCGATGGCAAGGCTGACCGAGGTCTCGCCGCCATGGTTGAACCAGAAGCCCGAGGCCACCCCCCGCCCCTGGTTGGGCCCCAGCGGGATGGCGTAGTTCGGATGCGCCTTCGCGGCCTGCAACGTCTCCTGCAAGCCGATCACGTCATAGACCGGGCCATAGCTCGACTTGGACCCGTTCCTGGCCCCGTTCTTCAGCCGCACCTCGATCGGGTCCAGGTTCAGCTCGCGGCAGAGCTCGTCGATCATGCTTTCCACCGCAAAGGCCGCCATGGGCGAGCCCGGCGCGCGATAGGCCGCGGCCTTGGGACGGTTGGTGATGATCTCGATCCCCTCGTGCTTCAGCGCGGGAATGTCATAGCAGGCAAAGGCACAGGGCAGCGCCTCGCCGATGGGCGACATGCCGGGGAAGGCCCCGCCCTGCATGCGGAAATAGACCTGGCCCGCGGTGATCGTGCCGTCCTTCTTCATCCCGATCTTCACGTCCATCGAGGCGCTGGCCGTCGGCCCCGTCGCCCGCAGCACCTCGGACCGGCTCATCACCAGCTTGACCGGGCGGCCGCCCGCCTTCCTGGACAGCGCCAGCGTCAGGGGCTCCATGAAGATCGTGGTCTTGCCGCCGAAGCCGCCGCCGATTTCCGATGGCGTCACCCGCAGGTTCGCCGCCTCGATTCCCAGAACTGCCGCAGACATCCGCCGGATATACCAGTGGCCCTGGGTGCAGACCCACATCTCGCCGCGCCCGTCCTCGCCCAGCTGGCCCACGGCTGCGTGCGGCTCGATATAGCCCTGATGGGTCGCCTCGGTGCGGTAGGTGTGTTCGCGCACGATGTCGGCGGCGGCGAAGCCCGCCTCGACATCGCCATGCCCGAACTCCATGTAGCGGGCGACGTTGCCGTGCATCCCCTCCGGCACCGAATAGTCCGCCACGCCGGGGCGGATCACCGGAGCATCGGGCGCGATGGCGGCATCGACATCGGTCACATGCGGCAGGACCTCGTATTCCACCTCGATCAGCCGCGCCGCGTCCTGCGCCAGAAGCTGCGAGGTCGCCGCCACCGCCGCCACCGCGTGCCCGTCATAAAGCGCCCGGTCCCCGGCCAGCGTGTTGTCCTGCAGGTTCAGGTCCTCGCCCGTCAGACCCGTGGGCAGGTCGGCCCGCGTCACCACGGCCTTGACCCCCTCCAGCGCCAGGGCCTTCGAGGCGTCGATCCTCAAGATCCGCGCATGGGCATGGGGGCTGCGCACCACGGCGGCATGCAGCATCCCCGGCAGCGAGAAGTCCGCGCCATAGCGCGCCCGGCCCGTCACCTTGTCCAGCCCGTCCGGGCGGTTCGGACGGGTGCCGATCAGCCTGTATCCGGTCTTCACATCATCCCGTGCCATCACGCAGCCCCCCGATGGTCCTGACGCAGTTCCGCCGCCGCGTCCTGCACGGCGCGCACGATCTTGTCATAGCCCGTGCAACGGCACAGGTTCCCCGCCAGCCAGTAGCGGATTTCCGTTTCCGTCGGATCCGGGTTCCGCTCCAGCAAAGCCTTCGCCGCCACCAGGATGCCCGGCGTGCAGAAGCCGCACTGCAAGGCGGCATGTTCGATGAACTTGCGCTGCAAGGGGTGCAGCCCTTCCCTGGCCATGCCCTCGATGGTTTCCACCCGTTTGCCGTTGGCCTCGGCCGCCAGCATGAGGCAGGAGCAGACGAGCGTGCCGTCCACGACAACCGAACAGGCCCCGCAGTCGCCGGTGCCGCAGCCTTCCTTGGTGCCGGTCAGGTCCAGATGGTTGCGCAGCGCGTCCAGAAGCGTCTCGCGCGGATCGGCGAGGAACTCCACCGGGTCGCCGTTGACGGTGGCGGTGACGTGAATTCTGCTCATGCTTCGGCTCCTTTCGCCCGGTCATAGGCGATCTTCGCCGCCCGGCGGGCCAGCACGCCCGCCACTTCGATGCGGAACTCCTTCG
>JBKBRG010000409.1:0-2902 GCA_046292325.1 Tabrizicola sp. | reverse complement strand
CCCCGGATGTGCATCCTGGACGAAACCGACTCGGGCCTTGACGTGGATGCGATGAAGCTGGTCTCGGACGGGGTGAACGCGCTGCGCGACGGCAAGCGGTCCTTCCTTGTCATCACGCACTATCAACGGCTTCTGGATCACATCAGGCCGGATGTCGTGCACATCATGGCCGGCGGTCGCATCATAAGGTCCGGTGGGCCGGACCTGGCGCTGGAGGTCGAGACCAACGGCTATGCCGACATCCTGGGCGAGGTGGGCTGATGGCGCTGCCGAAGGCGAAGGAAGACGCTCTGGCCGCGCGGCTGGCGGCCCTGCCGTCCGCTCGGGGCAAGGGCTGGCTCGGCACCGCGCGGGCCGAGGCGCTGGAGCGGCTGGGCGCGATGGGCCTGCCCGCGCGGCGCGACGAATACTGGCGCTATACCGACCCTGCCAGTCTGAACGCGCCCGAGGCGCCGGCGGCGCGGCGGTTCGATGCCTCGGACGAGACGGCGCCCTTCGACGGGATCGACCGGGTGAAGCTGGTCTTCGTCGATGGCGTGTTCGACGCGGCGGCCTCGGACGATCCGGCACTGGCCGGCGTCACCATCGAGCGGCTGGCCGAGGCGGGAAGGCGCGACATCCACTGGGCGCAGGGCCTTTATGGTGTGCTCGAGGCGCGGGGCCAGACCCCGGTCGCGCGGCCCTTCGCGGCGCTGAACACCGGCTTCGCGACCGACGGGGTGCTGATCCATGTCACCGGGCGGGCGGCACGGCCGGTATCTCTGGTTTATGTCCATGATTCAGAGACTTCGGATGCGATCCTGCACCATTGTGTGAAGCTCGACCCCGGCGCCGCCCTGACACTTCTGGAAAACGGCCCGGCGGCGGCACGGTTTTCCAATGTGCTGGAGGTCGAGGTCGCCGATGGCGCCCAGTTCCACCACATCCGCCTGCAAGGCCGCGACCATGAACGCCGCGCCGTCACCCACATCTTCGCCCGGCTGGGCGCGGGGGCAGAGTTCCGGTCCTTCACGCTGACGGCGAACGGCCGGCTGACGCGCAACGAGGCGGTGGTGGAACTCGCCGGCGCCGAGGCGCGGGCCCATGTCGCCGGGGCGGCGGTGGGGGACGGCGACTTCCACCATGACGACACCGTGTTCATCACCCACGCCGCCGAGGCGTGCGAAAGCCGGCAGGTGTTCAAGAAGGTGCTGATGAACGGGGCGACCGGCGTGTTCCAGGGCAAGATCCTCGTCAAGCCCGGCGCGCAGAAGACCGACGGCTACCAGATCAGCCAGAGCCTGCTTCTGGACGAGGACAGCCAGTTCCTGGCCAAGCCCGAGCTGGAGATCTACGCCGACGACGTGAAGTGCAGCCATGGCTCGACCAGCGGGGCCATCGACGAGACGGCGCTGTTCTACCTGCAATCGCGCGGCGTGCCGCGGCGGACGGCGCAGGCGCTTCTGGTGCTGGCCTTCCTGGCCGAGGCGATCGACGAGGTGGCCGACGAGACCATCGCCGAGGACATCCGCGCGCGGCTGGAACGCTGGCTCGCCCGGCACGGCGGCAAGGGGTAGGGTGGCGGATGGCGGTCACGACCGATCTGCTGGCCACCTGGGCCCGACCGCGGCGGATCCTGCGTCAGCTTCTGGCGCGGGGCCGGTCCGAGCCCTTCGCGTTGTCGCTTCTTCTCGTGTTCCTGGTCCTTGCCTTCATCGGCCAGTGGCCCGGTGCGGCGCGCGCGGCCTTTCTGGCCGGCGAGCCCTCGGCCTGGCCGCGGATCCTGCCCACGGCCTATGGTCTTCTGGCGGCGATCCCGTTCCTTTACGGGCTGGCGGCGCTCGGCCATCTGGCCGCGCGCGCGATGGGCGGGCAGGGCAGCTGGTATGGCGCGCGGGTCGCGCTTTTCTGGGCGCTGGCCTGCGTCGGCCCGCTGATCCTGTTGCAGGGGCTTGTCGCGGGAATGATCGGCCCCGGACCGGCGCTGAACGCGGTCAGGCTGATCGTCGGCCTGGCCTTCCTGTGGCTCTGGGCCACGCTTCTGCACGAGGCCGAACGCGGATGACCCTGACCGACCGCCTGATCGCGCTGGCGCGGCTGACGCTGGAGGATCCCCGCGCCGCCACCCGCGCGCTTCTCGCCGAGGGCGTGCCGATGCCGGCGCGCACCGCGGGCCTGCTTCTGGTCGCGGTGGTCTCGGCGCTTCTGGCCAGCCTGCAACTGGGGCTGAACCCGCAGCCGATGGACCCGGTCAGCGCCTTCATGCTGGCCAGCCCCTTCCGCGCTGCGGTGGTGCAATGGGCCTTCCTTGCGCTGTCCGTCCTCTTGATCCACCGGGTCGGCCGGGCCTTCGGCGGACGCGGATCGTTTGCCGACTCGCTGCTGGTCGTCGTCTGGCTTCAGGTGCTGATGCTGGTCGTGCAGGCGCTGCAACTGGTTTCCGGCATCCTGATCCCGCCGCTGGGCGGGCTGATCGGACTGGCCGGCTTCATCCTCTTCCTGTGGCTGATGACCTGTTTCATCGCCGAGCTGCACGGCTTCGCCTCGCGCGGGAAGGTATTCCTGGGCATGGTCGTCACCGCCTTCGCCGCCGGGATGGTCCTGGGGCTGGCGGCCATGCTGATCCTGGGGCCGGAGGCCTTCATCCCCGATGTATGACGTCGAAAAGATCCGCGCCGACTTCCCGATCCTGTCGCGAGAGGTGAACGGCAAGCCCCTGGTCTACCTGGACAACGGCGCCTCGGCGCAGAAGCCGCAGGTGGTGATCGACGCGGTGACGCAGGCCTATTCCCGCGAATACGCCAATGTGCATCGCGGGCTGCATTACCTGTCGAACCTCGCCACCGAGAAATACGAGGCGACGCGCGGCATCATCGCCCGTTTCCTGAACGCCCGCTCGGAAGACGAGATCGTCTTCACCTCT
>JBKBRG010000408.1:0-2904 GCA_046292325.1 Tabrizicola sp. | reverse complement strand
CTGTCCGACGGCACCCCCGAGGGCCGGCGCGAGGCCTTCTTCCTGATCGGCGGGTTCCTCGCGCTCTGGATCATCGCCTATGGCGCGGTGCAGGCCCTGGCCCCGCGCCTTCTGGGCGCCAGGGGCCAACCCGAGGCCGAGACGACCCGCAAGGCCATCCTCTGGGCGGGCCTTCTGGTGCCGATCCCCTTTCTCCTGGCCGGGGCGGCCTGGGCGGCGGGCGGCCCGGCACCCTGGCTGACGGCGACGCTGATCGGGGGGCTTCTGGTCTTCGGCTTCGTCTTTGCCGTCAATTCCTCGGTCCATTCCTACCTGATCCTCGCCTTCGGATCGGCCGAGCGCATCACCCGCGACGTGGGATTCTACTACATGGCCAACGCCGCCGGACGGCTGATCGGCACGCTCCTGTCCGGCCTCAGCTACCAGACCGGCGGCCTGCCGCTGTGCCTGGCCACGGCGGGCGCCATGGCACTGGCGAGCTGGCTGTCGGCCCGGAGACTCAGCCGCGTCTGATCGCCAGAAGCGCCAGCGTCGCAAGAGCCCCGATGCCGGCGGTCAGCCAGATCGCCTGCAACCCCCAGGCCGCCAGCGCCGCCCCGAAGATCAGCGGTGCGGCGGCCTGCAACACCCGGGCCGGGGCGTTCAGCCAGCCCAGTCGCGCGCCATATCCCGCCGACCCGAACAGGGCGAGCGGCAGGGTGCCCTTGGCGATGGTGAGGATCCCGTTGCCCGCCCCGTGCAGCAGGGCGAAGGCGTAGGCCGCCGGCCCCCCGAATCCCACCAGGCAGACGGCGGCCAGCGGATGCGCCGAGGCCGCCAGACGGGCCGAGATCAGCGGATGAAACCGCCGCAAGAGACCGAACTCCAGCACCCGTGCCGCCACCTGCGCCGGCCCGATCATCGCCCCGGCAGCGATCGCCATGGCGCTGCTTGCCCCGGCTGCCTGCAAGAGTCCGGGCAGATGCGCGGCCATGGCGGTCGAGTTGAACCAGGTCACTGCGAAGACGAAGGCCAGCAGCCACAAGGCCCGGCGCGAAGGCGGCGGGCCCGCGGCCGGCTCTGGCGTCTCTGCCGGGATGCGCTCGGTCCCCTTCGGCAAGAACGCGTTCAGCGGCAGGGCCAGCGCCAGATGGATCAGCGCCCAGCCCAGGCAGGCCTCGCGCCAGCCCCATGTCGCCAGCATCAGGCCCGACAGCGGCCAGCCCACCGTGCTGGCGAAGCCGGCGATCAGCGTGATGCCGGTGATCGGGCCACGCGCCTCTTTCCCGTAGATGCCGGCCAGCGTGGCGAAGGCCGCCTCGTAAAGCCCCATCCCCATGCCGATCCCGATCACCGCCCAGCCCAGGAACAGAAGGCCGGGCGAGCCCGCGACAGCCAGAACCGCCAGCCCGGCGGCGAAGACGAGGTTGGACAGGATCAGCACGCCCCGCCCGCCGATCCGGTCGATCCGCGCCCCGGCCCAGGGACCGACCGTCGCCGAGACGACCATCGCCATCGAGAAGGCGCCGAACACCCAGACCGGGGACAGGTCGAAGCTTGCCGCCATCGGCGCGGCCAGAACGGCGGGAACATAATAGCTGGAGGCCCAGCCGATGGTCTGCGCCGTGCCCAGCGCGGCGACGATCCAGCCTTTGCGGGCAGGCGGAAGTCTCATTCCGGGGACCGATCCCCCGCGCCGGGGGCCCCGGCGCAACATTCGGCGGCCAGGTCCTCGATCAGGGCCCGCATCACCGGGTAGTTGGTGCGACAGATCTGCGAGGTCCCGACGCGCTGCTGCTGGATCAGTCCGACCTGAACCAGCGCCCGGCAATGATGCGACAGGGTGGATGCCGGGATGCCAAGCTGCTCCTGGATCCGACCCATGGCCAGCCCGGGCTCGCCCGCCCGCACCAGCAGCCGGTAAAGCCGCAGACGGGTGGGGCTGCCCAGTGCGGCAAGACGCGCGGCGGCAAGATCCGTATCCATGGCCGCATTTAATTCGATATTTCCAGAAATACAAAAAAATTGTGGCGCCCGGTCATGCCAACGGCTGTGCTTGTGCGGGCTCTGTGCCAGACTGGGGTGGCAACAGGGCGGTGCGAAGATTGAATCCCGTGCGAAGGTGCAGGGATTTCAATCCGTTGACATCCGCCTGTGTCCGTTTCCGGTGAAGCTGCGCCGATCCGGACAAATCCGTTGCTCTGCCGGGCATGTGCTGTATTCGTTTCTCGACGAGGGGGCCAGATGACGACCAGCGACGACCTTCAGGAGCGCAAGCGCGGAACCGGAGCCCGCATGGTCTACGAGAGGCTGCGCGAGGAGATTCTCGATCTCGTGCTGCAACCCGGAGAGCCGGTGGACGAAATCGGCCTGGCCGAGCGGCTGTCGATGTCCCGCACGCCGATCCGCGAGGCTCTGGTCCGGCTGGCCTCGGAAGGGCTGGTGACGCTTCTGCCCAACCGCTCGACGGTCGTGTCGCAGATCGACTTTCCGAACCTGCATCACTTCTTCGATGCCCTGACCCTGATGTATCGCATGACGACCCGGCTTGCGGCCGAGTTCCATGACGAGGCCGACCTTGCCGCCATTCGCGGGCGGCAGCAGGACTTTGCCCGGGCCGTCCTGTCCGGGGACACGGCCGGGATGATCCAGCTGAACCGCGATTTCCACATCGCCATCGCCGAGGCGGGGCGCAATCCCTATTACCTGCACCTCTTCGCACGCCTTCTTGATGAAGGTCGCCGGATCCTGCGGCTTTACTATTACCCGGCCTTCGAGCCGCGCCTGCCGCATCCGTATATACAAGAGCACGAGGCGATCATCGCCGCTCTTGCCGCCCGCGATGTAGATACATGCGATCGCCTGGCCAAGGAGCATGCCGACAGGATCGTGCAGCAGATCCGGGCGATGATCGCGCGCGATCTG
>JBKBRG010000407.1:0-2905 GCA_046292325.1 Tabrizicola sp. | reverse complement strand
GGCCAACAAGGACGTGGACGTGGTCATCAACCTGACCATCCCCGAGGCGCATTATCCGGTGACAAGGCGCATCCTGGAGGCCGGAAAGCACGCCTATTCCGAAAAGCCGCTGGTCCTGACGCTGGAAGAGGGCAAGACCCTGCGCGATCTTGCGGCGGCGAAGGGCCTGGCGGTCGGCTGCGCGCCGGACACCTTCCTTGGCGGGGCGCACCAGCAGGCCCGCGCGCTGATCGACGAGGGCAGGGTCGGCACGATCACCACGGCGGTGGCCTGCGTGCAGAACCACGGGCCGGAGGGCTGGCACCCGAACCCCGAATTCTTCTTCCTGCCGGGCGCCGGGCCGATGCTGGACCTCGGGCCGTATTATGTGGCGAACCTGATCAACTTCCTCGGGCCGGTGAAACGGGTCGGGGCGATCACTTCCTCGGCCACGCCGACGCGGACCATCGGGTCGGGCGCGCGGGCGGGGCAGCAGATCCCGGTCAAGACGCCGACGAACATCCATGCGCTGCTGGAGTTCCACAATGGCGCGGTGGTGAACCTGACGACCAGCTGGGATGTCTGGCATCACAAGCGCAACCACTTCGAGTTCTACGGGACCGAGGGGACGCTCTACGTCCCCGACCCGAACTTCTTCGGCGGCACGGTCGAAGTGGCCGACAAGGCGGGCAACCTGACCGAGGTCGCGCCCTGGGATCACCCGTTCGGGGTGCCGAACCAGGAACATCCGCAGCGCGGGCCGCTGGCCAACTACCGCACCGCGGGGCTGGCCGACATGGTGGCGGCGCTGCAAGCCGGGCGCGACGCCCGCTGTTCGCTGGAGCGCGCCCTGCATGGCGTGGACGTGATGACCGCCTGCCTGACCTCGGGCGAGACGGGCGAGTTCGTGACGCTCACCACCACCTGCACCCGGCCCGCGGCCCTGTCGCCGGCCGAGGCACGGGCGCTTCTGCGCTGAGAACCGGCCCCGGTGCCCGGCACCTCCCTTCCGGGCGGGCCGTCACGGGCGGGGGGATTGAGGGGTCCCTCCGCCCGTCCCATCGAAAGGTCTGACGATGCTGCAAAACCCCGTGATCCGCGGCTTCAATCCCGATCCGTCGTTCCTGCGTGTGGGCGAGGACTATTACATCGCCACCTCGACCTTCGAATGGTATCCGGGTGTGCAGATCCACCACAGCCGCGATCTGGTGAACTGGCGGCTGGTGGCACGGCCCTTGCGGCGGGCCTCCCAGCTGGACATGCGGGGCAACCCGGACAGCTGCGGGATCTGGGCGCCCTGCCTGTCCCACGCGGACGGGAAGTTCTGGCTGGTCTACACGGACGTGAAGCGGCTGGATGGGGCCTTCAAGGACGCGCACAATTATATCGTGACCTGCGACACCATCGACGGCGAGTGGTCGGACCCGATCTATGTGAACTCCTCCGGCTTTGACCCGTCGCTGTTCCATGACCGGGACGGGCGGAAATGGTTCGTCAACATGCGCTGGAACCATCGCGGGAAGGGGACGGGGCTGAACCCGGCGCATGATGCCTTCGACGGGATCGAGCTGCAGGAATGGCATCCCGAGAAGGGGCTGCTGGGCGAGGTGACGACGATCTACACCGGCACCGACCTGGGCCTGACCGAGGCGCCGCATCTGTTCTGGCATGACGGCTACTATTACCTGACCACGGCCGAAGGCGGCACCGGCTATGACCATGCGGTGACGCTGGCGCGGTCGCGCGACATCCGGGGGCCCTATGAGACGCACCCGCAGAAGCATGTGATCACCGCCCGCTTCAACCCCGAGAACCCGATCCAGCGGATGGGGCACGGGCAATATGTCGAGGGGCATGACGGGCGGTTCTGGCATTCCTTCCTGTGCGGGCGGCCGCAAGAGGGGCCGCGGGGCCTGTTCTGTGCCACGGGGCGCGAGACCGCCCTGGCCGAGGTGGTGTGGCGCGACGGCTGGCTGTGGCTGAAGGACGGGGGCGTGCTGCCGCCGACCACGGTCGATCTGCCGGCAGAGCGCAAGGTGCCGGGGGCGGTGGAATATGACTTCCGCGGCTCGGCGCTGCCGATCGACTTCCAGTGGCTGCGGACGCCCGAGCCGGAGCGGATTTTCCGGATGACGGGAAATGCCCTGCGGCTGATCGGGCGCGAGAGCCTCGGGTCCTGGTTCGAGCAGAGCCTGGTGGCGCGGCGGCAGGATGAGCCTGCCTATGAGGCAGAGTGCGACCTGCTGGCCGACCCGCCGAACTGGCAGCGGGCGGCGGGGCTGATCACCTATTACAACCGGCACAAGTTCCATGCGGCGCTGGTGACGCGCGAGGGCGGGGCGCGGGTGGTGACGCTGGTGTCCTGTCTCGGCGACTGGCCGGGCGAGGCGCTGACCTTCCACGGGCGGTATCCGGTGGCGGAGGGGCAGGTGACGCTGGGGGTCACGGTCGATCGCGCGGTGCAGCGGTTCCGCGTGAACGGCGTCGCGGTCGGGCCGGAGCTGGATGCCTCGGTCGTGTCGGACGAAGGCGGGCGGGGAGAGCACGCAAGCTTTACCGGCGCCTTCGTCGGCGTGGTGGCGCACGACCTGACGGGGCAGGGCTGGACGGCCGATGTGACGCGGTTCCGCTATGCGCCCAAAGCGGATTGAGGATCTGGCCCGAGGGATTTGATCAACTCTTGATTGCCGGGGAGATGCGGTCATAAAGGGGCGTGAGCCGAAGGGAGCCCCGATGGACGCCGAAACCCGCAAGATCCCCAGCCACGAGGTCACCTACGGGCGGTTGCGCGACATGATCCTGTTCGGGCATCTGGCCCCGGGGGCGCCGGTCACGATCCAGGGCCTGATCGCGGAACTGGGCGCGGGCATGACCCCGGTGCGCGAGGCGATCCGGCGGCTGACGGCGGAAGGCGCGCTTCTGCCGC
>JBKBRG010000406.1:0-2908 GCA_046292325.1 Tabrizicola sp. | reverse complement strand
CTCGCGGCTGGAACGCGGGATCATCATGCTGGGGCAGGCAATCTTCTATAACGCCTATTTCTGGCTGTATCTCTTCGCGCCGCGCATCGCGCATCGGATCGTGGGCTATCTCGAAGAGGAGGCGGTGGTCAGCTATACCCAGTATCTGGAGCAGATCGACACGGGCAAGGTCGAGAACGTCCCCGCCCCGCAGATCGCCATCGACTACTGGAACCTTGGCCCGGATGCACGGCTGCGCGACGTGGTGATCGCCGTCCGCGCCGACGAGGCCGGGCACCGGGACCGCAATCACGAGATGGCCGACCAGCTGAAGGCGGCCTAGCCCCGACCGTCCAGCGTGCCGACGGCCCGGTAAAGCTCGGGCCGCCGGTCGCGGAACAGGCCCCAAGCGGCGCGCAGGTCGGCAATCGCCGTCAGATCGACCGTGGCCGTCAGCACCTCCGCCGTGTCGCGCGAGGCCTTGGCCAGCAGTTGCCCCATGTGTCCGGCGATGAAGCTCGAGCCATAGAAGGTCACTTCCCGGCCCCCCGGCGCGACTTCGCGGCCGATGCGGTTCGATGCCACGACCGGCAGGATGTTCGCCCCGGCATGCCCGCGCATCACCGCTTCCCAGTGCGGCTGGCTGTCGTGATCGGGAGCAGGCGGTTCGGATCCGATGGCGGTGGGGTAAAGCAGCATCTCGGCCCCCATCAGCGCCATGGCGCGCGCCGCTTCGGGGAACCACTGGTCCCAGCAGATGCCCACCCCGATCCGCCCGAAGGCCGTGTCCCAGACCCGAAAGCCGGTATCGCCGGGCGAGAAGTAGAACTTCTCCTCGTAGCCCGGGCCCTGCGGGATGTGGCTCTTCCGGTAGATTCCCAGGACGCGCCCGTCCGCGTCGATCATGGCGCAGGAGTTGAAATGCGCCTGCCCCGCCCTTTCGAAGAAGGAACACGGCAGCACCACGCCCAGTTCGCGCGCAAGACTGCCGAAATGCGCGATCAGCGGATGCCCCTCGGCCGGGCGGGCAAGGCGAAAGTATTCGGGCCGCTCCTCGATGCAGAAGTATGGCGCCTCGAACAGTTCCTGCACCAGGACGACCTGCGCCCCCTGCGCGGCGGCTGCGCGGATCGCACGTTCGGCAGACTCGAGGTTCTGGGGCAGATCCCAGCTGCAGGCGAACTGGGTGGCGGCAAGGGTGACGTGTCGCATGGGCGGTGCTCCGGGCAGATCTGCCTTACCCTAGGTCTCGGGCGGGGCGGCTTGAAGCCCGATTCCGCCCTGGGCGGGCCACCGCTCGCCTGCCGCCGCAAGCGCCGTGGGATGCAGCCGCTCCGACCGGTCGCGGCCGACCCTGCGCTTCCGGCGCAGCAGGAACGCCTTGCCCCAACTGCGCAGGGTGCCGACCATCGGGGCCTCGGGATCGCAGGGGAACCGGTCGCGCCAACCCTCGGGCAGCGCCAGCCCCAGGGCCTCGGCCCGGTCCAGCATCCAGACCAGCGGGATGTTCGCCAGGGGCCGCGCGGCCTGGAAATCCCCGATCTGGCCGCCGATGTCACCATGGGCGCCGCGGAACCAGACCTGTTCCACATTGCCCTCCCAGCCGGGGGGGCAGTCCCAGAGCACGGGCGAGAAGGCCTCGCGCGTCTCGTTCAGGGCCAGGGCGTGATATCCGTGCCGGATCGAGGGGCCGAGCTGATGGTTGTGGAAGGCGTGGCGGTCCGTCGCGAACATCCAGAAGAACGGAAGCCGCAGGCCCAGTGCCTTGACGGTATCCCAGACACCGACCATCTCGATCGGGGCCTCGGCATGGCAGAACCGCCGCGCGAAGGCCTGCGCCGCCGGGCTGTCCGCCCCGCGTTCGTAGTGCCGCCAGGCCAGGCGCACCGCGCGTTCGGTGGCATGTTCGCGGCGCAGCAGGCCGACCCGGTCGATCACCCCGGCAAGCGAACGCACCGCGAAGGCACCGCGCGAATATCCGAACAGGAAGATCCGGTCACCGGGCCGATAGCCCGATGCCAGCCAGCCGTAGGCGCGCCGGATCTGCGGGGCGATACCGCGTCCCTCGAGGATCGCCACGCCGCGCAACCAGCCCTCCCATTGCATCCCCGGCTCGTAATAGAGCCGGCGGTTGGCGTGGGTTCCCATCTCCTGCAACAGGCGGAACAGGATGCCCGGGTTCGCCTCGCGCCCGGGCTCCAGGCTGGACAGGGTGCCATCGAGGATGATGACATGATCGACCACGCCCCGCTGCCTGCCCGGCGCAGGCGCGGGGGCCGGTTCCACCTCGGGTTCGACCGTGCGGCGGAAAAAGCTGCGGAGGCGATCCAGAAGACGCGTGGCGGGTCTCCTTCTGTCTGGCGCCGGAACATCATGGCGCGGCAAGCGGTTGAGATTCCCTTGCCGGAAGGCTAGACGCCCGGCGAACCGTGGTCCAGCCGGGCGTCAGGATTTCACAGGAAATTCAAACAGTCAGAGCTTCAGGCTGAGGACCGTTGCCATCTGCAACTCGCCAAAGCCGTTGAACCGGGTGTTGGTGACGGTCGAATAGGACCCCATCCCCTGCCAGATCACGAAATCGCCTTCCTGAAGGTCGGCCGGCAGCGGGATCTCTCCCGGAAGCCGGTCCACCGAATCGCAGGTCGGTCCGAAAACGATGCGGGCGATCGCCTCGCCCGTGCGCTTTTCGCCGGTGGGCGACAGCACCTCGATCCGGTCGATCACGCCGATCATCGGCAGTTCGGTCAAGGATCCATAGACCCCGTCGTTCAGGAAGACATGCGTCCCGTCGCGCAGCGCCTTGACGCGGGCGGCCAGCGCGAAGGCGTCGCCGCAGAGCGCCCGGCCGGGTTCGCAGACCAGCGCGGGACGGTCGGCGCCGAAGGCCTCGGTCGTGACGCGGTCGATCAGCCGGAAGGTCTCTTCCAGC
>JBKBRG010000405.1:0-2915 GCA_046292325.1 Tabrizicola sp. | reverse complement strand
CTCGGCGAAGAGGGGCGCGAGATCGGCGACCGAAAAGGCGATGGTCTCGCAGAAGGCGTCCACTGCGTCGATCAGGCCTTCGGCATGGGCGGCGCGCAGCGAAGGTAGGGCGACATTCTCGATGTAACCCGTTGCATCGCCTTTGAATTCCGGTGGAACGGCATGGGCGGCCAGATGTGTCACCCGCACCGCGACCGGACGATGATCGGCGATACGGCGGGCCACGCGCAACAGCTTCAGCTCGTCCGCCAGGGTCAGCCCGTAGCCCGATTTCACCTCGATCGTCGTGGCTCCCGAGGCGATCAACTGGTCTATCCGGGGCAGGGCCAGCGCCAGCAGCTCTGCCTCCGGGGCCGCGCGGGTGGCGGTGACGGTGGACAGGATCCCGCCGCCGGCGCGCGCGATCTCTTCATAGCTTGCGCCCTTCAGCCGCAACTCGAACTCCACCGCGCGGTGGCCGGCGAAGACGGCATGCGTATGGCAGTCGATCAGGCCCGGCGTGACCAGGCGGCCGCCGCAATCCTGCTCGGGCAGGGTGCGGAAGGCGGCGGGCAGCGCGGCCATCGGCCCGGCCCAGGCGATGCGGTCGCCCTCCAGCGCCAGGGCGGCATCGGGGATCAGGCCGTAGCCGTCCCTCATCGTCGCGAGGGTGGCGTGGGTCAGGAGCATCGGCTTGCCTTCTGTCTGCTGGATTGGCTAATATGTCTAGACATAATTCAAGTCAAGCGAGTCGCCATGATCCTGCACGCCGCTTCTGCCCTGTTGCCCGACGGTTGGGCGCGGGATGTCCGCATCCGCGTGGCGGGGGGCCGCATCGCCGAGGTCACGGCGGGGGTGCCCGGGGCAGGATCGGGGCCGGGGCTTGGCGTTCTCTTGCCCGCGCCGGTCAACCTGCATTCCCACAGCTTCCAGCGCGCGATGGCCGGGCTGACCGAGGGGCGCACCGCCGGGCAGGACAGCTTCTGGACCTGGCGCGCGCTGATGTATCGGTTCCTGGAGCGTCTCACCCCCGAGGACGTGCAGGCCATCGCCGCCGAGGCCATGGTCGAGATGGCCGAGGCCGGGTTTTCGGCGGTCTGCGAATTCCATTACCTGCATCATCCGGCCGGCGGAGGCACCCATGCCGACCCGGCCGAGATGTCCGCCCGCATCGTCGAGGCCGCGCGGGAAACCGGACTTGGCCTGACGCACCTGCCGGTGATCTACGAACAGGGCGGGGTGGACGGGCGGGCGCTGGCGGGTGGACAGCTGCGCTTCGGCTCGACGCCCGAGGTCTTTGCGGCGGTGCTGGAGGGGGCGGGGCGGGCGCTGTCGGACCTGCCCGACGCGGTGCTGGGGGTCGCGCCCCATTCGCTGCGCGCGGTCCGCCGCGAGACGCTGGCCCTTGTGCCGGAGATGACGCGGGGCCCCATCCACATCCACATCGCCGAACAGGTGGCCGAGGTCGAGGAGGTCCGCACCGCCTGGGGCGCGCGGCCGGTGGAATGGGCCTGCGCGCACCTGCCCCTCGACGCGCGCTGGTGCATGATCCATGCCACGCAGATGACGCCCGCCGAGACCGCCGCGCTGGCCCGCACCGGGGCGGTCGCGGGGCTTTGTCCGATCACCGAGGCGAATCTCGGCGACGGCATCTTCGACGGGCCGGGCTGGCTGGCGGCGGGCGGTGCCTTCGGGGTGGGGACCGACAGCAACCTGCGCATCTCGCTGGCCGAGGAGTTGCGCCTTCTGGAATATTCCCAAAGGCTTGCCCTGAAGGCGCGGGCGGTGATGGCGGATGACCGCTCTACCGGGCGGCTTCTGTGGGAGGCCGGCGCGCGGGGCGGCGCGCAGGCGGCGGGGCGGGGGCGCGGGGTGATCGCGGTGGGCGAATGGGCCGATCTTCTGGCGCTCGACACGGGCGATCTGCGGCTGGAAGGGCTGACGGGCGACCGGCTGCTGGATGCCGCGATCTTTGCCGGGCGCGACGGGCTGGTCTCGGACCTCTGGTCGGCGGGCCGGCACATCGTGCGGGGCGGGCGCCACATCGCCCGCGAGGCCGTGGCCGACCGCTTCCGCGCCACCATGCGCCGTCTGCGGGACGCGCTGTGACGCTGGGCTGGGAAGAGATCCGCGCCGAGGTCCTGCGCCGGATCCGGGCGCGCGACTGGCCGCCCGGCGCGCTGATCCCGGGCGAGGAGGCCCTGGCCGAGGAGTTCGGCGTTGCCCGCGCCACGGTGAACCGGGCGCTGACCGCGCTGTCCGAGGCCGGGGTGCTGGAACGGCGCAAGCGTGCCGGAACCCGTGTCGCGGCGCTGCCGGTCCGCCGCGCGCGGCTGGAGATCCCGGTGATCCGGCTTGACGTGCTGGGCCGTGGTCTGGCCTACGACTTCCGCCTGCTGGCCGACCGGGAAGAGACCGCGCCCGTCCCCGTCTCCATGCGGCTCGGCCTGCCCGAGGGCGCGCGGCTGCGCTATCTGGAGACGCTGCACCTTGCCGGTGGCCGCCCCTTCGTGCTGGAGACGCGCTGGCTGAACCCCGCCGCCCTGCCCGACCCGGCCCCCGATTTCGCGGCGGTCAGCGTCAACGAATGGCTGGTGACGCATGTGCCGCTGGTCTCGGGCGACATCGCCTTCACCGCCGAACCCGCCACCCCGCGCGAGGCCGAGGTCATGGGCATCGCCCCCGGCACGGCGCTTCTGGTGGCGGAACGGACGACGCAAGGCACGCTCGGGCCGGTGACGCTGGCGCGCCTCGCCCATGCGCCGGGGCATCGGGTGACGATGACCTTCTGAGACGAGCCGGGCCGCAGCGCGGCCTAGGTGTGAAATCTCAGGAGGTTGTTCACCCGGAACGGGGTTAGGCTGCAATCGCCAAACTCCAGCCGAGGACCCGCAAGGATGAACAACCCACACCATGGTGCCCGTCTCACCGTTCAC
>JBKBRG010000404.1:1103-2921 GCA_046292325.1 Tabrizicola sp. | reverse complement strand
TCGTCGGTTTATACGACTTGAGTGCCATGTTTCCTGTCTTCCGTTTGCTTGCACGGGTGTCGCCACCCGGCGGTGAAGGGCTCCGAAGATCCCCGATGGATGCCCGTTCCCGCCGCGACTGCATCGGAAACGAACAAACCAAGAGCCCCGGACGAATCCGGGGCTTCTGGCGTGGCGCGGGATTAGCAGAGGTGGGTGGGGGTGGCAATGGGGGGCGGAAGGAAATCTTCACGCCGAGGACCGTCGCGCATGGCGGACGCTGGCCTCTCACCGACAGCAGGCGCCGGATTGCTGGACGGGCGGGCACGGAACCGTCCCGTAGGAACAGAAGATGCAGCAGTCGCCAGGCAGCGGCCTCAGGACGGCCCTGCACGACGGGCACTCATGGAACCACTGGCACGAATCGGTCGGCATGGTCACTTCGGTCGAGTGGCCGCAGTGCGGGCAGGTGACGACGGATTGCAGAACGGGGCCTTTCATCCCGATTGTCCCTCCCTCGCGGCAACGCGGAATTCGATCCTGGCCTCGGTCATCGGGTTTCCTTCCACAGGGACCACATGCTGCGCGCGGCCGCCTCTTCCCAGAGCGGCGAACTCGCGGCAAGGGCGAAGGCAAGCGTCGAAAAGCCGAGGATGATGACGGTCGAGACCCTTTGGCGGGCGCAGCGCCAACGCCGCCACAGCCTGAACCAGCCCCAGGCCAGGATCAACCCGACCGCGACCAGGATTTCGCTTCTCCAGGCCACGAACGGGCCAAGCATCGTCAGCCATGTTCCGCCCAGGCCGATGATCGACAGACCGATCGGCAGGACGCAGCAGGACGCGGTCAAAAGGGCCAGCAGCCCCGCCCCACCCATGAAAAGGCGGCTCGGCCACCGTTCTTCCCCCCTCGACAGGTCAGCGCCGTGTTCCATGCGGGCCCCTTGCAGCTGCACGGCACCGTCATGCATCCTGGAGCCGCTACAGAAGCAAGCCGGAGCCTTATCACATGGTCGCGATTGGCGAAGCGTCACGCAAGAGCGGAGTGGCCATCGAGACGATCCGCTACTACGAGCGCGAAGGGATCATCGGCCGGGCCGGCCGGACGATATCGGGCCGGCGGGACTATTCCAAGGCGGAGATCTCGGAACTGCGGTTCATCCGGCGGTGCCGGGATCTGGGGTTTTCCCTGGCGGATGCCGTCGCGTTGCGCGACCTGTCACGGGACACCGGGGTGCCGTGCAGCGCGGTCGAGCAGGTCGGCCGCAAGCATCTCGAAACGGTCAGGGCCCGGCTGGCCGAATTGACCGTGCTTGAACAGGCGCTGGCAGAACTGGTTCGGAACTGCGAGCAGGGAAAGCAGATCTGCCCGATGCTAGAGACGCTGACCTCGGCAGGATCATGAGGTCGGCCAGAGCGGACGCAGGATGAAGAAAAGCCCCCGCCAAACGGCGGGGGCTCTCTCTTTTCACTTCAAGCCAAAGGCTCAGAGGCCGGTGGTGACGTCGATCGTCTGACCCTCTTCCAGCATGACATAGGCCTTCTTCTGATCCGACCGCTCGCCGGCGCGGCCGCGGAAACGCTTGGCCTTGCCCTTGGTGATGGTGGTGTTCACCGCCTTCACCTTCACGCCGAAGATCGCCTCGACGGCTTCCTTGATCTGCGGCTTGGTCGAATCCATCGCGACCTGGAACACGACGGCACCCGCCTCGGAGGCCATGGTGGCCTTTTCGGTGATGACCGGCTTCTTGATCAGGTCGTAGTGCTCCGGCTTCACGGCCGCAGCGGTTTTCGGTGCCTTGCTCATTTCAGACGCGCCTCCAGGGCTTCGACACCGGCC
>JBKBRG010000404.1:0-1093 GCA_046292325.1 Tabrizicola sp. | reverse complement strand
GTAGACGTTCGCGCCGATGGTCGGCAGGACGTCCACGCCCTCCAGGTTGCGGGCGGCCAGGGCGAAGTTCGCATCGACCGAAGCACCGTCGATGATCAGCACGCGCTTCCAGCCGAGTTCCTTCGCGGCCTTCGCCAGTTGGGCGGTCTTGGCCTCGGCCAGCGTGGCCGCGTCCAGGATCACCAGCTCGCCCGCCTTGGCCTTGGCCGAAAGCGCGTGCCGCAGCCCGAGGGCGCGGAACTTCTTCGGCAGGTCATGGGCATGGCTGCGCGGGGTCGGGCCCTTGTAGACGCCACCGTGACGGAAGATCGGGGCCTTCTTCGAGCCATGGCGGGCGCCGCCGGTGCCCTTCTGGCGGTAGATCTTCTTGGTCGAGTAGCTGACGTCCGACTTGCCGAGGACCGAGTGCGTCCCGGCCTGCGCCTTGGCGCGCTGCCAGCGGACCACGCGGTGCAGGATGTCGGCGCGCGGCTCGAGGCCGAAGAGCGCGTCGTCCAGGTCGATGGAGCCGGCCTTCTTGCCGTCCAGCTTGATCACATCGAGTTTCATGCTTCACCCCCTTCGGCGGCGACTTCGGCAGCCGGAGCCTGCGCGGTGCGGATCGCGGCCGGACGCGGCGCGTCCTTCAGCGCGGGCTTCTTCACCGCGTCCTTGATCGTGACCCAGCCGCCCTTCGATCCGGGAACCGCCCCCTTGATCATGATGAGGCCGCGCTCGGCATCGGTGCGCACCACTTGCAGGTTCTGCGTGGTCACGCGGACCGACCCAAGGTGGCCGGCCATCTTCTTGCCCTTGAACACCTTGCCGGGGTCCTGGCACTGGCCGGTCGAGCCGTGCGAGCGGTGCGAAACCGACACACCGTGGCTGGCACGCAGGCCGCCGAAGTTGTGCCGCTTCATCGCACCCGCGAAGCCCTTGCCGATCGAGGTGCCGGCAACGTCGACGAACTGACCCGCGAGGTAGTGGTCGGCGGTGATTTCCGCGCCCACCTCGATCAGGCAGTCCGGCGAGACGCGGAATTCCGCGATCTTGCGCTTGGGCGCGACATTCGCCTTGGCGAAATGGCCGCGCTGCGCGGCGCTGGTCCGCTTGG
>JBKBRG010000403.1:0-2930 GCA_046292325.1 Tabrizicola sp. | reverse complement strand
CAATATCCGTGCGTATCTAGCCGGAGTCATGTAGGAAAGCTCAAGGAAATTTTGACGGCGCGCGAATCGTTGATGGTCCCGGTCAGTCCCCGGTTTTCGGGAAGGTGCAGAGTGCATTTGATTGTGCGGTTTGGTTCCCGGGCCGGTGCCGGCCGCGGGAAGGCCGGTCGCAATCGGCCCCTGGGGCAGACCACGCGCCGGGTGGCCGGTGCCACGCGAGACAGGTCGAGAGGGTAATGGCATGAAGGACACGATGCAGGACCTTCCGGCAGATACGGATATCGCCATCGTCGGCATGGCCGCGCATCTGCCCGGGGCAGCGGATATCGCCGCCTACTGGGAGAACCTGCGCGAGGGACGCTCGGCCGTGCGCCGGCTGACCGAAGAGGAAATCCTTGCCTCGGGCGAAAGCCCGGCTGTGCTGCGCAACCCGAACTACGTTCGCGCGGCCGCCCTGCTGGAGGGCTACGACCGGTTCGATGCGGAATTCTTCGGCTTCTCGCCGAAGGAGGCCGCCATCCTGGATCCCCAGCACCGCCAGTTCCTGGAAGTCGCCTGGGAGGCGCTGGAGAACGCAGGCCATACGCCCGAGGGCTTCAAGGGCCGCATCGGCGTCTTCGCCGGCTGCGGCATGGGCAGCTACTTCTATTTCAACCTCTGCTCGAACCCGGCGCTGGTGGAAAGCACCGGCCTGTTCCTGCTGCGGCACACCGGCAACGACAAGGACTTCCTGTCCACCCGCGTCAGCCACGTCTTCGACCTGAAGGGGCCGAGCCTTGGGTTGCAGACCGCCTGTTCCACCTCGCTGGTCGCCACGCATTATGCGATCCAGGCGCTGTTGAACGGCGAATGCGACATGGCGCTGGCCGGGGGTGTCACCATCGACCTGCCGCAGGGCCGCGGCTACATCTACAAGGAAGGCGAGGTCCTGTCGCCCGATGGCGTCTGCCACGCCTTCGACCACCGCGCGCAGGGCACGGTCTTCGGTTCGGGCGCGGGCACGGTGCTCCTGCGCCGGCTCGAGGATGCCCTGGCGGATGGCGACCATGTCTGGGCCGTCATCAAGGGCAGCGCGGTCAACAATGACGGCGCGGCGAAGGCGGGGTATCTGGCGCCTTCGGTGGAAGGTCAGGCCGACTGCATCGCCACGGCCCTGGCGGTGGCGGGCACCCCGGCGGATACCATCGACTACGTCGAATGCCATGGCACCGGCACCTATCTGGGCGACCCGATCGAGGTGGCCGCCCTGACCGAAGCCTTCCGGCGCACGACCGATGCGAGGGGCTTTGCCCGGATCGGGTCGGTCAAGACCAACATCGGCCATCTCGACACGGCGGCGGGCGTTGCCAGCCTGATCAAGACCACGCTCGCGCTGCATCATGGCCAGATGCCGCCCAGCCTGAACTTCGAAGCCCCGAACCCCGCCATCGACTTCGACGGCAGTCCGTTCCGGGTGAACGACCGGCTTTCCGACTGGCCCCGCCGCAAAGGCCCGCGGCGGGCCGGAGTGAACTCGCTGGGTGTGGGCGGCACCAACGCCCATGTCATCCTGCAGGAGGCCCCTGCCCTGCCGCCCTCCGATCCCTCGGACTGGCCCTTCCAGCTGCTCACCCTTTCCGCCCGCAGCCAGTCGGCGCTGAACGAGGCCTCGTCCCGCCTTGCCGCCCACCTGCGCGCCCATCCCGAACAGAACCTTGCCGATGTGGCCTGGACGCTGAAGCAGGGCCGCCGCGCCTTCGAGCATCGCCGCGTGCTGGTGGCCGGCAGCCACGAAGAGGCCGCAAGGATGCTGGAGGCGGGCGATCCCCGCCGCGTCTTCACCCAGCGGCGGCTGGGCGACCGGCCGGATGTCGTGTTCATGTTCCCGGGTGGCGGCGCGCAATACCCCAACATGGCGCGCGATCTCTACGAGACCGAACCCGTCTTCGCGGAATGGATGGACCGGGGCCTGGCCGCGCTTGGTGCGGCCGAGGCAGAGACGCGGGCGCTCTGGCTGCCGCCCAGGGGCCAGGAACAGGCCGCCGCCGAGGCGCTGCGCCAGCCCTCGAAGCAGCTGCCGCTGATCCTGATCGTCGAGGTGGCGCTGGCCAAGCTGTGGGAAAGCTGGGGCGTGAAGCCGGCCATGCTGATCGGGCACAGCATGGGCGAGAACGCCGCCGCCTGCGTGGCCGGCGTGATGACGCTCGAGGCCGCCGTGGGCCTCGTCCGCCTGCGCGGGCAGCTGTTCGATACGGTGCCTGCGGGGGGGATGCTCTCGGTTCCCTTGTCGGAAGCCGCGCTGAGGCCCTATCTCGGCGATCTCGACATCGCCTCGGTCAACGCGCCGGAACTGACCGTGGTCTCCGGCCCGGATGCGGACCTGAAGGACCTGGCCGACCGTCTGAAGGCCGACGGGATCGACACGACCCGCATCGCCATCGACATCGCGGCCCATTCGCGGATGCTGGAAGGCATCCTGCCCGCCTTCCGCGCGCATCTTGCGGGCATGCAGCTGTCCCCGCCACAGATCCCGATCATCTCCAACCGGACCGGCCAGGTGCTGACGGATGCCGAGGCGACCAGCCCCGACTACTGGGTCGCGCACCTGCGCAACACCGTGCGCTTCGCCGATGGCATGGCCACCCTGCGCCAGAAACCCGACCGCGTGTATCTCGAGGTCGGCCCCGGCCGCGCGATGGCGTCCCTTGCCCAGGCCAACGGCGCGATGGGCGGCCAGCCGGTCCCGGCCAGCCTGCGCCACCCCGACGACACGGTCAGCGACGACCGCCACTTCATCGCCACCCTGGGGCGCCTCTGGGCCTGCGGGGCGGAACCGGATCTGACCCAGCTCTGGGGCGAGGCGAAGCGCCGCCGCGTGCCGCTGCCGACCTACCCCTTCCAGCGCAGCCGCTATTTCGTCGAACGCGGCCAGCCCGCGGTCGTGACCGAGG
>JBKBRG010000402.1:0-2943 GCA_046292325.1 Tabrizicola sp. | reverse complement strand
GTGGCGCATGTCCAGCGGTTCGTCCCAGGGGCCGGGTTCCGGCGTCTCGGCCTTTTCCAGCACCGGCCACACATCGACGCGGCCGGCGAGATCGGGGCTGATCGCGATGTGACGCGACCCGCCGCCCAGCGCGGCCTGTTCCGTGGGGGTGAAGGTGGCATCGACCACGTTCAGGATCGCGGGAGAAGACCGGAAGGAATGTTCCAGCACCCGGTCGTCCAGCCCCGGCCCGCCGGCGAGGCGGGTGGAAAAATGCGCGCGCATCCGGTCGAAGGCCGCAACGTCGGCGCCCTGGAAGGAATAGATCGACTGCTTCTTGTCGCCGACGACGAACAGCGTCCGGTCCCGCGTCGCGGCCCCCTCTCCTGCGACCAGTTCGGCGGCCAGCTGCTCGATCAGCTGCCACTGTTCGGGGCTGGTGTCCTGCGCCTCGTCCACGAGGATATGGTCCAGCCCCCCGTCCAGCCGATACAGCACCCAGGCCGACAGCGAGGGATCCTGCAAGAGGTGCAGCGCGCGGCGGATCAGGTCGTCGAAGTCGAGATAGCCCCGCGCCGCCTTGCGACTGGCGTATTCCTCCAGGAAGACGGTGGCGAAATCGTGCAGCGCCAGGGTCCGCTCGGCGGCGACCAGGGCCTTTTCCGCCGCGCGTGCATTGGCGACGCGCTGCATGAAATCATCGAAGTCATGCACCAGATTGCCCATCGCCGCGCGAACCTTCGGCGTCGGCACCTTGCCGAAGCTGGGCTGTCCGTCCTGCTTCAGCAGCGCCGCATAAAGCGCATCGAGGTCGCGCCGCGCCGGCGCCTGCCAGTCGATCGCCGCAAGAACGGTGGCGAGGGCCTGCATGGTCGAGCTGCCCTGCCGGAACAGCGGCAGGCATTGCGCGATCAGCCAGTCCTCCGACCCGTTGAACGCGACCGACAGCAGATGGCGGTCGTCCACCACCTCGGGCAGCCCGAACAGGCGCAGCGCGCCGGCCCGGTCGAGCGGCGGCTCGAAATGCGCGCGGCGGGCGGCGATGGCTTCGACGAGGGCGCCGAAATCCTCGCCGTTCTGCACCTCGGTCATCCGGCGCACGACATCTGCCCGGGGTCCGTCGGCCATTTCCTCGACGATCTCGGCCCGCATCAGCCGCCCGGCGCGGTCGTCCAGTTCGACGAAACCGGGCGAGACGCCGGCCTCCAGCGGAAAGCGGCGCAGCAGGCTGGCACAGAAGCTGTGGATGGTCTGGATGCGCAGCCCGCCCGGAGTCTCGATCGCGCGGGCAAACAGCTGGCGCGCGCGGGCCAGCCGGTCGGGCGTCAGGTCGCCCTCGCCCAGGTTCGTCAGGTCCTGGCGCAGGGTGTCCTCGGGCCGCATCGCCCATTCGCCCAGGCGCTGGAACAGGCGGTTCTGCATCTCGGTCGCGGCGGCCTTGGTGTAGGTCAGGCAGAGGATGCGCGTCGGATCGACGCCGTTCAGCAGCAGCCGCGCGACGCGGTCGGTCAGCACCCGGGTCTTGCCCGACCCGGCATTGGCCGACAGCCAGGTGTTGCGCGTCGGGTCGGCGGCGGCGATCTGGCGGGCGAAGGCTTCGGTCATTCCAGAACCTCGGGCGCGGGGTCGTCCGTCATCTCCCATTCGCCGAAACGGGAGAGCTGGTCGTAGTCGCTCGGGTCGCTCGCCTTTTCCAGCGCGCGGCGGGCGGTGTAGCCCTGTGTCGGGCGGAAGTAGCTGGCCATCAGCCCGACGAAACGCTTCCAGACCTCGGCGACATGGCCGGGCTCCAGAACGATCTCCTCGGTCTTCAGCTGCGCCTTCAGGCCGACATAGACCACCCGGGCGACCTCGGACGGATCAAGGCCCCTGAACCCGCCGCCTTCGGCCATGGCGGCCAGGAGCAGAAGCTGCTTGTCGAAATGCTCCTGCTGCTTCCCGGTCGGCGGAGCGCCGGTCTTGTAGTCGATCAGCAGCAGCCGCCCGTCCGCCAGCCGGTCGATCCGGTCGGGCTTGCCGGTCAGGGTGAAGTCGAGCCCCGGCAGGCGCAGCGCGCCCTTCTCCTCCAGCAGCACGGGCACCCCCCCGGTCCCGTCCGAGAACTCCAGGAAGGCATCCGCCGCCTTGGCAAGCCGCGACAGCCAGATCGTCCGGGCCAGGGGCCAGGCGACGCGGGCGGCCAGCACCTCTTCGGCGATGGCCAACAGGGTCTGGCGGTCCCCGCCGCCCTGTTTCAGGAACCGCTCCAGGATCTCGTGCAGCACGGTGCCGCGCAGACGGGGGTCCGGCTCGGGGCGCAGGGGGTCGAGGGGGCGCAGCTTCAGCACATGACGGGCGTAGATCGCATATGGGTCGCGGATCAGGGTCTTGATCTCGGTCACCGAAAGCTGGCGCGGCCGGGCATGGACCGGCGGTCGGGGCGAGGGGCGGCGGGCCGGGGCCACGCGCGGCGCGGCGTCGAAGGCCGCAGCCAGGCGCAGCCAGTGCGCGCCGCGGTCGCGCATTGCGGCCAGCGCCTCGGGTCCCTGCTGGTCAGGCAGGCCGGCGAGCAGGTTCACCAGCCGGTTCAGCCAGCGCGAGGGCACGGTTTCCGCCTCGGTCCCCCGCTTTGCCCTGGTCAGGACGACACGGGGGGCAGCCACCGCCTGCTGCCAGTCATGCGCCGACAGGCCGATCTGGCGCTCGGGCAGCAGAAGCCCGGCCTCCTTCCGCATCGCGCGGTTCAGCCAGGGGTCGGCCGGCGGCTGCGCGGGCCAGGTGCCATCGTTCAGCCCGCCGAGCACGACGAGCTCCGCCCCCTGGACCCGCGCCTCGAGCGTGCCCCAGATCATGATGCCGGGATGCAGCCCCTCGGTTTCGCGCACCTCGTCGCGGTTCAGAAGGCCACGGATCAGCCCGGCATAGTCCGAGGCCGTCAGCGTGCCCGCCGCCGGGGCCTCGGAGGCAAGCTCGCTCATCGCCGCC
>JBKBRG010000401.1:0-2946 GCA_046292325.1 Tabrizicola sp. | reverse complement strand
TGTAGATCGAGCGCACGATCGGCATCCGGTCGACCAGATCCTCGCCCGAGCGGATGACGGTCCTGCCGATCAGGCCCTTGGCCAGCCAGCCGATGATGATGGTGACGACCAGAAAGACCAGAACGCCGACGCCGCGAACAGGGAATTGATATTCCGGCCCGAACCAGCGCCCGATCACCGCATCGGGCTGCCAGTAGGTGGGGATCAGGGGCAGGATCCAGCCGTCGATCCAGCCGATCACGGCCCAGACGAAGTAGATCGTCAGCCCGATCGGCAACACCACGACAAGGCCCGTCAGGAAGCTGGCTCGCAGACCGGCAAGAAAGCCGCGGCGGTGTGGCGTGGTCGGTTCGGTCACGGATGGGTCCCCCTTGCCGCCTATCTAGGGGTTCGCCATCGCGCCGCGCAATGGCGCGTGCATCGCCGACAAGCGAATTTCACCGCATGTCGGCCAGTTCCCGGGCAATTGCCGCGGCGAGGCGGGCATTGTTCAGAACCAGCGCGATGTTGGCGGTCAGGGACCGGCCCTCGGTCAGTTCGAGGATCCTTTGCAGCAGGAAGGGCGTCACGGCCTTGGCCGCGATGCCCTGCGCCGCGGCCTCGGCCAGTGCCGCCTCGATCTGGGGCATGATCTCGGCGCGGGGAATCTCGGCCTCGGCCGGGATCGGGTTGGCAACCAGCTGGCCGCCCGGCAGGCCGAGGCGCGCGCGCATCCGGTGCGCGGCGGCGATGTCGGCGGCGCTGTCCATCCGCAGCGGCGCCCTCAGCCCCGAGGCCCGCGACCAGAAGGCGGGGAAGTCGTCCTGGCCATGCGCGATGACCGGCACGCCCAGCGTCTCCAGCACTTCCAGCGTCTTCGGCAGGTCGAGGATCGCCTTGGCCCCGGCTGCAACCACGGTGACCGGGGTCTGCGACAGTTCGCGCAGGTCGGCCGAGATGTCGAAGCTCGTCTCGGCCCCGCGATGGACGCCGCCGATGCCGCCGGTGGCAAAGACCGCGATCCCCGCCAGATGCGCGCAGATCGTGGTGGCCCCGGTGCCGCCCGTCGCCAGACAGGCCGCCAGATCCGCGCGGGACAGCTTCGCCACGCCCTTCGCCTGGCCAAGCGCCTCCAGCCGGGCTTCGGTCAGGCCGACATGGATCTGCCGGTCGATGATCGCGATCGTGGCCGGCACCGCGCCATGGGCGCGCACCTCGGCCTCCACCCGTCGCGCCGTTTCCACGTTCTGCGGAAATGGCATGCCGTGGGTGATGATCGTGCTTTCAAGCGCGACAATCGCGGCACCATTTGCGCGCGCCTCGGCGACTTCGGGGGATAGGGTCAGCGGAAGGGTCATGAGCCGATGTCTCCGGAAACATAGGTTGCGGCGGCGCGCAGCGCCTCGTCCAGCGCCTCCTGCCGGCTGGCACCTTGCCGCTCGGCGACCAGATGCGCGGCCATGAAGGTATCGCCCGCGCCCGTCACGCGGGTCACCAGCACCTGCGGCGGCTGGCCGGCGATCACGCCCGCGTCGCGCCGCCCCTCGGCCGCCGGACGCCCGCCGTCCGTCACCAGCACCCGGTTCGCCCCGCGCGCAAGCAGCGCGCCGGCCGCCTCGGCGGCGCTGGTGTGGTCGGTGCGGGCCAGGACATTGGCCTCTTCGAGATTCACGTAGAGCGTGGCCGAGGGATGGGTCAGCAGCGGCAGAAGCCGCCCCGCCTTGCCGGGCGAGGCCGGCGCCACCCGCAGGTCGGCCCGCGCAAAGAGCGGCGAGACCGCGATCTCGGCCAGAAGCGCCTCGGTCAGGTTGCCGTCCAGCGCGATGGGGCCCGGCCAGGGCGCCTCTGCCGTCCCCAGCCGCCCGTCCGCCAGCGGACGCAGGATCTTGTCGCCCGCGGCTTCCAGCGAATGGGCGTCGGCGATGGCCGCGATCAGCCCGTTCGCGCCCTCGACGGCCATGTAGCGGTCGGTCGGCAGATCGTCCGAGCGATAGACCGTGTCGGTCCCCAGCCCCAGGCGATCGCAGGCGGCGACCAGCTCGTCGCCCTCGGCATCCCGACCGATGGCGGTCAGCAGGGCGGGGGCCATTCCGAACCGTCGCAGCGTCATGGCGATGTTCATCGCCACCCCGCCGGGCAGCCGGGTGATCCGGCCCGGCACGTCCGAGCCAAGCCGCATGGAGGTGGGCGAGCGGCCGATGATGTCCCACAGGACCGACCCGATGCAGAGGATGTCTGGCGTCATTGCGCCTCCATCGCCGAAAGCCCCCGCCGGTGCAAGGCGTCATCCGGAGCAGGGGGAAAGGCAGGGGTGGGGAAGGCGGGGGGCTTGCATCCGCGCCCGCCCCCGTCTATACGCGCGCCACTTCACAGGCGTCGCCGGGGCCGATGCGGGGAGAAATCCCGTGCGGTCCACCGGTTGCCCCGAAAGGGGTGAAGACGGCGGCGCCGAGGTTCAAACCGGAAAGGAAAAGGCATGGCTCTTCCCGAGTTCACCATGCGTCAGCTTCTGGAAGCTGGCGTTCACTACGGCCACCAGACCGCCCGCTGGAATCCCCGCATGGGCGAATACATCTATGGTGAGCGTAACGGCATCCACATCATCGACCTGACCCAGACCGTGCCCATGCTGGACGCGGCGCTGAAGGTCGTGCGCGACACCGTGGCCAAGGGCGGCCGCATCCTCTTTGTCGGCACCAAGCGTCAGGCCCAGAAGCCGATCGCCGAAGCCGCGGAGAAATGCGCGCAATACTACATGAACCACCGCTGGCTGGGCGGCACGCTGACCAACTGGAAGACCGTGTCGCAGTCGATCCAGCGCCTGAAGCACCTGGACGAGGTTCTGGGGGCGGGCGGCGAAGGCCTGACCAAGAAGGAACGGCTGGGCATGGAGCGCGACCAGGCCAAGCTGCAGGCCAGCCTCGGCGGCATCCGCGAGATGGGCGGCATCCCGGACCTGCTCTTCAT
>JBKBRG010000400.1:0-2947 GCA_046292325.1 Tabrizicola sp. | reverse complement strand
TCCCCGGTGACGACCACGTCCCCCGGCCCGCAGGCCTCGGCGATCCACTTGTCGGCCTCGTCCGGCCCGCTGCCGACAAAGACGCTCTCGACCAGAGGGTTCTGCGAGGGCCGGATGCCGCCATTCGACACCACCACCATCCGCACCTTGTGGCGCGTGGCGACCGTCTCGGCCTCGGCCCTCACCGGGCAGGCATCGGCATCGACATAGATCGTCATGCAGCCCCCGGGCGCGCGCGCACAGGCGTTAAGAAACCCCTACCGGAGAATCGCAAACCCTTGATCCCAAAGGATACGCGGCGACTGTCCACCGTGGACGCCCTCAGATCGCCGCCTTCCGCATCTCGTCCAGATAGATTTCCCGCAGCCGCATCGCCACCGGCCCCGGCTTGCCGGTCCCCACGGGCTTCCCGTCCACCTCCACCACCGGCATCACGAAGATCGACGCCGCCGTCGAGAAGGCCTCGTCGGCCTCTTGCGCCTCGGCCGGAGTGAAGGCGCGCTCCTCCACCTCGAACTGCGCCTCCGCTGCGAACCGCAGCACCGCCGCCCGGGTGATCCCGTGCAGGATGTCGTTGCCCAGGGCCCGCGTGATGATCCGGTTCCCCTTCACGATATAGGCGTTGTTCGAGGTCCCCTCGGTCACCGCCCCGGTCTCGTCGGTGAACCAGCTGTCATCCACCCCCGCCTTCTTCGCCGCCATCTTCCCCATCGACGGATACAGAAGCTGCACCGTCTTGATATCGACGCGGGACCACCGCAGGTCGGGGATCGTGATGACCCGGAACCCCGTCTTCGCCGCCGGGGCGTCGGCAAGGTTCGGGATGTTCTGGGTGAAGGCCACCACCGTCCCCGGCACATCCGCAGCAGGGAAGAGGAAGCTGCGGTCCCCCGGATTGCCGCGCGTGACCTGCAGGTAGATCATCCCCTGATCGATCCCGTTCAGCCGGACCAGTTCCCGGTGCATCGCCAACAGGTCCGCCGCCGACAGCGGGCAGGTCATCTCCAGCTCCCGCAGCGACCGTTCCAGCCGCCGCATGTGCCCCTCGAAGTCGATCAGCTTGCCGTCCAGCACCGAGGTCACCTCATAGACCCCGTCGGCCATCAGGAAGCCACGGTCGAAGATCGACACCTTCGCCTCGCCCTCGGGCAGATAGTCGCCATTCACATAGACAGTGCGGGTCATTCCATTATCCCCAAAGCTGCGGCAGGGCCGGGTATATGTGGCGGTCATCGTAGGTGACCGGATTGTCCCGGTCCTGCGCCATGTCGGCGGGGCCGTCAAGGTCCGACCAGTCTGCCCCTTGCGCCACGAGGATCGCCGGGGCCATCGACAGCGAGGTCGAGACCATGCAGCCGACCATCACCCGCAACCCCAGCCGCCGCGCCTCGTCCCGCGCCCGCAAGGCTTCGGTCAGGCCCCCGGTCTTGTCGAGCTTCAGGTTCACGACGTCATAACGATCCACCAGCCCCGGCAGCGAGGCCGCGTCATGCACACTCTCGTCCGCGCAGACCGGGAGCGGCCGCGCCATCTCTGCCAGCATGTCGTCAGCCCCCTGTGGCAGTGGCTGCTCCACCATCTCTACCCCGAGGCGGACCAGGTGCGGCGCAAGATCCCTGTAGACTTCCGGCGTCCAGCCCTCGTTCGCATCGACGATCAGCCGCACGTTCGGAGCCCCCTGCCGCACCGCCTCGATCCGCGGCATGTCGGCTGGGGTGCCGAGCTTGACCTTCAGCACCGCGCGATGCGCCTGCCGCGCCGCCGCGGCGCGCATCGACTCGGGGCTGGCGAGCGAGAGGGTGAAGGCGATCTCGACCGGCTTCGGCTCTGCCAGCCCCGCAAGCTTCCACACCGGCCTGCCCGAGGCCTTCGCCTCCAGATCCCACAAGGCGCAGTCAACGGCATTCCGCGCCGCTCCGGGCGGCATCGCCTCTTGCAGCTCTGCGCGGGTGATGTCTTCGCGCAATGTCAGGATCGCCGCGACGGCCTCCTCCACGGTCTCGCCATAGCGCGGGTAGGGTAACCCCTCGCCCCAACCGCGATGCCCGCCCCGGCTGACGGTGCAGGTCACCACCCGCGCTTCGGTCTTGGAGCCGCGCGAGATGGTGAAGGGAGTGCGGAGAGGAAATGTCTCGGCCCGGGCGGTGATCATGGCACGGACTGTAGCGATCCCGGCATGCGGGCGGAAGATGCGGGGCATGCTGCAACCGCAAAAGGGATATTGCAGTGCAGCGCGCAACATTATACCGATGCAGCCACGTCGATCGTAATATCCTTGCTGACAGGTTCCCCATGAGCTTTCGCCTGCAACCCCCTGCCCCCGCCCGCCCGAACCGCTGCCAGCTGTTCGGCCCCGGCTCGCGTCCCGAACTCTTTGCCAAGATGGCGGCGAGTGCGGCGGATGTCATCAACCTGGACCTGGAGGATTCGGTCGCCCCGGCCGACAAGCCGCAGGCGCGAGCGAATGTCATCAAGGCGATTTCCGAGGTCGATTGGGGCCGCAAGACCCTGTCGGTGCGGATCAACGGTCTGGACACGCCGTTCTGGTATCGGGACGTGGTGGACCTTCTGGAGCAGGCGGGAGAGCGGCTGGACCAGATCATGATCCCCAAGGTCGGCTGTGCCGCCGATGTCTATGCGGTGGATGCGCTGGTCACGGCCTGCGAGGCAGCAGCGGGGCGCGGGAAGCGCATCAGCCTGGAGGTGATCATCGAGACGGCGGCGGGGATCGCCCATGTCGAGGAGATCGCGGCCTCGAGCCCCCGCTTGCAGGCGATGAGCCTGGGCGCGGCGGATTTCGCGGCCTCGATGGGGATGCAGACGACCGGCATCGGCGGCACGCAGGAAAACTACTACATGCACCGCGAGGGGCAGAAATACTGGGCCGACCCCTGGCACTGGGCGCAGGCGGCGATCGGGGCCGCCTGCCGGACGCACGGTGTCCTGC
>JBKBRG010000399.1:0-2954 GCA_046292325.1 Tabrizicola sp. | reverse complement strand
TCTGGTTGGGCGAGGCGGCCAGATACCAGGAGGTGGCGCTGGCCGCATCGAGGCGCGGCTCGCTGATCGGCGAGAGCGTACGGATCGACTGGGGCACCACCTTGGCACTGTCGGCGGGGACGAGGTTCTGGGCGACCAGCTGCTCGGCCTTCAGTTCCAGCGCGGCAGGCACGATCAGGAAGGCCGGGCGAATGTTCAGCACCGTCTTCTTGTCGAGGCCGGTCTGCAGCGCCATCGCCGCCCGCGCGGCACCGACGCTCGCCACGTCCAGCGCGGCACCGGTGCCTGCGAGGTTCTTGTGTGTGGTGTGGAAGAGCGCGTTGCCGTCGGCCATCGCCGGGTTGGCGGTGATGATGCCCCAGACCACGTCCGACTCCAGCTGCGCGATGGAGTTGCCGTACATCGCCGGGATCCGGGTGAAGGCGTCGAGGTCGTCGTTGATCAGCGTCTGGCGGGTGATGGCGACCACCCGGCCATAGGTCTTGACCTTGTAGCTCTCCTTGCTCTCGCCGAGCGTGCCGCGCTTGAACTCGCCGCTCTCGCCGACCTCCAGCAGTTGCGGGGCTTCGCCGAGCTGGACCCGATGCATGGCCTTGAAGTCGGTGGCCAGCACCTGGCGGCAGAACAGCATGAAGGTGCGGGGATAGGCCTCGTAAGCCTGCCGAAGGGTCTTGTTGGTGACGGCCGACAGGATCTCGGGGAAGTCCGAGGTCGAGTGCAGGGCCCGCGTCGCCACCTCGTCGCGCGACAGGCCGCGCGTGTTCACCCCGGCATTGCCGAGGCTATCGCGGGCCAGTTCCAGCAGCGTCATGCCGCGATATTGCCGGGCGGCGTCTTCCAGCTGGAACAGCGTCGGGCTGTAGCGGTGCAGCAGCGCGTTGGCCACCGCGTCGCGGCGGGTGATGCGCTCGTCCCGACCGCCGAGCGGGACGGAGACATGGCCGAAGGTCCGGGTTTCGTCGGATTTCGCGGCGACCTGATCGAGGATCAGGCGGCGGGACTCATCGACGCTGACGCCGCGCTTGACCAGATCCTCGGCGAAGCCGCGCTCGAGGTTCAGCCGCCCGGCCAGATCGTAGATGGTGGAGACCCGGTCGCGCTCCGCCTCGCGGGCGCGGGTGGCGACCGTCTCGGTGTCGGGTGCCGCAGGGGCATCGGTATTCTGAAGCTTCGGCTGGGCGCGGGTTTCTACTGCGGCGACCTTCGGGTCGGGCGCGGTCGGTTTCGGCTCGGTCATGGGGGTGTCCTCGGTTGCGACCGGCTCGGTCGGCTGGGTGGTGGCGGGGGTTGCGGCGTCGCTCACCGGGGTCTGGGTCTTGTCCGTCATCGGGATTGGTCCTTTCGGGCTGGAAGGGGCGTCCCGGCGGTGGAGGACGCAGTCGTGAAGAGGATTCTGGGCGCGGAAGCCCGCGGCGGGGTCTGCTCCGACCGCGACGGCGGAGACCTCGAACGGCGTCCAGTCCACCGCCCGCCACAGTTCGCGCGCGGCCTCGGGTTTCGAGACCTCGAAGCGGTGGACCTGGTAGCCGATGGAGACCGCGCGGATGTGCCCGGCCTGGATGTCGCGCCAGATCGGCTCGACGTCGGCGCGCTCGGAGATGCGCACCAGCGCAATGCCGCGCCCGTTCTCGATCCTTGCCGAGCCCGGCACGACCGAGCCGATCACCGCGTCGAGCGTGTCGAGCTCGTGCACCTTCAGAAACGGTGCGCCCGCGTTCAGCCGGTCGAGCCGGACATGGGCGGGGTCGAGGCTCAGTTCCTCGTCATAGGGCTCGCCGAAGAAGGTCGCGCGGCGCACGCGAGCGCCCGCCGACCAGACCACCTCGACGGTGCGGGTGTCGGCATCGGCCGTGTTCGGCGCAAGCTCCGCCGACCGGCGCATGGCCGGCAGTTCGATCATCGTGTCCATGGAGGTCAGTCCTGTTGGTCGGCCTGCGCCGGGTCTGTATCCGCGTCGGCGGAGGGGTCGTCGGCCGGTTGGTCGGCATCCGGATCGGTGGCCGGATCGCTGGTCTGCGCGCTGCCGGTCTTGGTGACTCGGCGCGGATCGCTGTCGAGCACCAGCCCGAGCGCGTCGAGCTTGGCATTGGTCGCGGCAATCTCGGCCAGCACGGCGTCGGGGTTGCGGCCCTGCCGGGCGATCACCTCGGCCAGCGTCATGGTGCCCGAGCGGATCGACAGCAGGTTCGCCATCGCGTCTTTCTGCGGATCGACCGCCTCGAACTTCGGCGGCGACCACTCGACCGGCACGGTGGGCGACGGGATCTGGCCTGCCGCCCATGCGGCTTCGGTGAACCACCGCCACACCGGCGCGCAGAACATCGGGATGAACAACTGCCATTGCACCGCGTCGATCTGGCGGCGGAACTCGACGAGCCCCGCCCGGATCGAGGAATAGTTCACCTGGCTCAAATCTCCGGTCATCAGCTCGTAGGGCACCCGGAACCCGGCGGAGATCGTGTGCAGGCTCGCCCGCTTGTATTCGCCGTAGCCACCGGTGGCCGAGGGCTGGTTGAAGCGGATGTCCTTGCCGCCGCGCGCATAGGCGATCAGCCCCGGCTCGAACTGCTCGACCCGGTTGCCGTCCGCATCGACCACGGACGGCGCGATGCCCTGTTGCGCCTCGTCATCGCCGAAGACGATGGCGGTGACGCAGGCCTCGGTCTTTTTGCGGACCAGTTCGGCCACCTCGTAATCGTCGAGATCGCGCAAGCTGCGGATCACCGGCGCGCCCCACGGAACGCCGCGCGCCTGCGTGCGCTGCTTCTCGTAAACATGGGCGATCTCGGTCGCCGGGACCGGGCGGCTCTGCAGCCCATTCTGCAAGGCCCCGTAGGCGTCGCCCGGATGCTCGGCATGCAGCCAGTAGGCCCGGCGCTTGCCGACCGGGTCGAACTCGATCCCCTGCACCAGCCGTCCCGCACCGAGGGCGCCGGACTTGGTGGCGTCGAGGA
>JBKBRG010000398.1:0-2969 GCA_046292325.1 Tabrizicola sp. | reverse complement strand
CGGCGGCCGAGGACCTGATCCTCACCGTCACCAAGGGCGGTTCGGGCAAACTGTCCTCCAGCCACGACTACCCGGTGCGCGGCCGCGGCGGCATGGGCGTGAAGGCCATCAGCCCCGGGCCGAGGGGCGGGCGCATCGTCGCCTCCTTCCCGGTGGAACTGTCCGACCAGATCATGCTGGCCACCTCCACCGGCCAGTCGATCCGCGTGCCGGTGGACCAGATCAGCTTCCGGTCGCGCAGCGCCGGCGGGGTCAAGGTCTTTTCCATCGCCCCGGACGAGGAAGTCGTCTCCGTCGCCCGCGTCGCCGATCAGTCCGATGACGCTTGAGGACCGTCTCGCGGCCCTGGCCGCCGCGGGGCAGACCATGACCTACGGCGATCTTGCGCGCGATCTCGGCCTTCGCATGGCCGAACTCACGGCCCGGCTCGAAATCCTGATGGAGCATGACGCCGCCGCCGGCCGCCCCTTCCGCGCCGCAGTCCTGCGCCAGCGCCTGTCACCCGACCATCTGCCCGCCCCCGGCTTCTTCCTCAAGGCCGCGGCTCTTGGCCGCCCGACCTCCGACCCGCTGACCTTCACCCGCGCCGAACGCAACGCCCTTCATCTGTCCGCAAATATCCCGGGGTGAATGGGCCCGGCGGGCCCAGAGGGGCAGCGCCCCTCCTTGCGCCACCGGCCGGGCAAGGCTACATCCGCCCGCATGGAAACCCTGCACATCATCGGCGGCGGCATGGCCGGGTCCGAGGCCGCCTGGGCCGCCGCGAATCTGGGCGTCCCCGTGGTCATCCACGAGATGCGGCCCAGGGTCGCCACCTTTGCCCACCGGACCGGCGATTTCGCCGAGATGGTCTGCTCGAACTCCTTCCGCTCGGACGACCACGAACGCAATGCCGTGGGTCTCATCCACTGGGAGATGCGGCAGGCGGGCAGCCTCGTGATGGAGATGGCGCAGCGGCACCGTCTGCCTGCGGGCGGTGCGCTGGCGGTGGACCGCGAACCCTTTGCCCGCGCCGTGACCGAACGCCTGAAGGCCCACCCCATGATTTCAACGTCTTGTGAAGAAGTTACCGAACTTCCTTCATCCGGACGCTGGATCGTCGCCACGGGACCTCTCACCAGTCCAGCGCTTGCCGAAAGCATCCGTCAGGCAACCGGCGCCGAGGCGCTCGCCTTCTTCGACGCCATCGCCCCCATCGTCTATACCGAGACCATCGACATGTCCGTGGCCTGGCTGCAAAGCCGCTACGACAAGGGCGAGACCGAGGACGAGAGGCGCGCCTACATCAACTGCCCGATGACGAAGGACCAGTATGAGGCCTTCATCGACGCTCTCCTCGCCGCCGAGAAGACCGAGTTCCACGAAGGCGAAACCGCCGGCTATTTCGACGGCTGCCTGCCGATCGAGGTCATGGCCGAACGCGGCCGCGACACGCTGCGCCATGGCCCGATGAAGCCGGTGGGCCTGACGAACGCGCATCGCCCGGAGGAAAAGCCCTATGCCGTGGTGCAGCTGCGCCGCGACAACAGGCTCGGCACGCTGCACAACATCGTCGGCTTTCAGACCAAGATGAAATACGGCGCGCAAATCTCTGTCTTTCGGATGATTCCCGGTCTGGAGAATGCCAGCTTTGCCCGCCTTGGCGGCATCCACCGCAACACCTTCATCAACTCGCCCACGCTGCTGGACGCGCAGTTGCGGTTGAAGTCGCGCCCGCATATCCGCTTTGCCGGGCAGATCACGGGCGTCGAGGGCTATGTCGAATCCGCCGCCATGGGCCTTCTGGCGGGGCGCATGGCCGCGCATGAACTGCTCGGGCGCGAACTTTCTCCGCCGCCGCCGGAAACCGCGATGGGGGCGCTCGTGACCCACATCACCGGCGGGGCCGAGGCGAAGACCTTCCAGCCGATGAACGTCAACTTCGGTCTCTTCCCCCCCATCGACGCCAGGGGCGGCCGCAAGGGGCGCCATGACCGCTACAAGGCCTATACCGACCGGGCGAAGCAGGCGTTCACGGAATGGCTTTCGTAACCCGCTTCGCCCCCAGCCCGACCGGGCCGCTGCACCTCGGCCATGCCTTTTCCGCGATCCTCGCCCATGACATGGCCCGCGCCGCGGGCGGCCGGTTCCTCTTGCGGATGGAAGATACCGACCTCGACCGCTGCTGCCCGGAATGGGAGGCCCTGATCCAGGAGGATCTCCGCTGGCTGGGCCTGGCCTGGGACGGGCCAGTCCTGCGCCAGTCCACGCGGATCGAGGACTACAACATCCGCCTCGAAGCCCTTGCGAATACAGGACTTCTCTACCCCTGCTCCTGTAGCCGCGCCGATATCCGCGCAGCACTTGCCGCCCCGCAGGAAGGCGTGGCCTTCGCCGTCTATCCCGGCACCTGCCGCGGCCGTCCCATGTCGGACCGCCGCCCTGGCGACGCGCTGCGGCTGGACCTCGCCGCTGCGCTCGACCGCCTCGCGGGCGCCGACCTCGCCTTCGGCGAAACCGGACCCGCCCATGCCGGGCGGCACCGCATCGACCCCGGCCGCGCCTTGGCCGAGATCGGCGATGTGGTCCTGTCGCGGAAGGGGGAAGGCATCGTCGCCTATTTCCTCGCCTCTGCCTTCGACGATGCCGACCAGGGCATCACCCATGTCATAAGGGGCGAGGATCTCTTCGACTTCACCCCCGTCCAGGTGATTCTTCAGCACCTCTTCGGCCTGCCGACGCCCGTCTACCACCACCACCCCCTGATCCGTGACGCGGGCGGCAAGCGTCTGGCCAAGCGCGACGATGCCCGCGCGATCTCGAAATACCGGTCGGAAGGCGCAACCCCCGCCGACATCCGCCGCATGGTCGGCCTCTAGGTGTGAAATCTCAGGAGGTTGTTCACCCGGAACGGGGTTAGGCTGCAATCGCCAAACTCCAGCCGAGGACCCGCAAGGATGAACAACCCGCATCATGGTGCCCGTCTCACC
>JBKBRG010000397.1:0-2969 GCA_046292325.1 Tabrizicola sp. | reverse complement strand
CGCGCGCACGGCCCCCCCGGGGGGGCCCCCTCGCCCCCCCCGCGCCGGCCCCCGGGGGGGCTTGCATGGCGGACACCTTCTTCCGGCCGGTATCGGGCTTTGATCTGCCGCGCTTTGCGGGGGTGCCGACCTTCATGCGACTGCCGCATGTGCCCTTCGACCACCCGCGCTTTTCCGAGGTGCAGATCGGCCTGATCGGGGCGCCCTGGGATGGGGGGACGACGAACCGCCCTGGTCCGCGCCACGGACCGCGCCAGCTGCGCGACCAGTCCACGATGATCCGGGCGGTGAACGGGGCGACCTGGGTGGCTCCGTTCGAGCTGGCGCGCTGCGCCGACCTCGGTGACGTGGCGCCGAACCCCGGGGACCTGATGGATTCGATGGCGCGCATGGAGGCCTTCTACGACAGGGTCGTTGCGGCGGGAATCCGTCCCCTGACCGGGGGTGGAGACCATCTGTGCAGCCTGCCGATCCTGCGCGCGGTGGCAAGGGCGCGGCCCGTCGGGATGATCCAGTTCGACAGCCACACCGACCTGAACGATGTCTATTTCGGCACCTCCCGCTACAACCACGGCACGCCCTTCCGCCGCGCGGTGGAAGAGGGGCTGATCGATCCCGGGCGCTATGTCCTGATCGGCATCCGTGGCACGGCCTATGGCCGCGAGGACCGGGACTTTGCCGAGGCGAACGGCATCCGCATCGTTGCGATCGACGAGTTCCATGCGCGGGGACCTGCGGAGGTGATGGCCGAGGCGCGCGAGATCGTGGGCGCGGGTCCGGTCTATGTCACCTACGACATCGACTTCGTGGATCCGACCTTCGCGCCGGGGACGGGCACACCCGAAGTGGGCGGGCCGAACTCCTGGGTGGCCGTCCGGGTGGTGCGCGAGCTGGCCGGGCTGGATCTGGTGGGCGCGGATCTGGTGGAGGTGTCGCCGCCCTTCGATGCGAGCGGGGGCACGGCCTGGCTGGGGGCGAATCTGATGTTCGAGCTGCTCTGCGTCATGGCCGAGCGGGTCGCCCGTGCCTGACCGCCGGGGGTTTCACACCCCCGGACCCCCGTGGAGTATTTCGGAAAAGAGCAAGTCGAAAGGGTCAGACATGAACGCCGCGATGATCATCACCAATGCGAAGGTGCTGACGATGGACGAAGGTCGGCCGCGGGCCGAGGCGGTGGCGATTGGCGGCGGGCGCATTCTGGCCGTCGGCGGGCGCGCCGAGGTGGAGGCCATGGCGGGGCCGGGTTGCCGGGTCGTCGATGCCGGAGGCAGGACATTGCTGCCGGGCTTCGTGGAGAGCCACCTGCATCTCGTGCTGGGCGGAAACGAACTGACCCAGTTGCAGCTGGGCGGGGTCGCCGGCTTCGAGGACCTGGCGCGGCTGTTCCGGGACCATGCGGCGAAGAACCCCGGATTGCCGCTGCTCATGGCGCAGGGCGCAGCCTACGAGATCCTGGACCATCCGGTGACGCGGCATGACCTTGACCGGGTGATCCCGGATCGGCCCATCGCGATGATGTCGCCGGATCACCATACGGTCTGGGCCAATACGGCCGCGCTGAAGGCGGCGGGCCTGCTGCATGGCGCATCGATGCCGCCGGGTCATGTCGTGGTGATGGGGGCCGACGGGACCGCGACGGGGGAACTGCTGGAGTTCGAGGCCTTCAGCCCGGTGCTGGCGCTGACGGGCGATCTGCACCTGCAACTCGGGATCGCCACGGGCGGGGAACCCGAGCCCTGGCCCGATGCCGCGCAGCGCGCGAAGGACAAGGAGAAGGTGGCGGCGGGCCTTGCGCATTGCGCGATGCACGGGATCACCAGCATGGTGAACATGGACGGCAACCGCTATACCTGCGTCCTTCTGAAGGAGATGGAGGAAGAGGGGCGGCTGACCGCGCGGGTCAAGGTGCCGTTCCACTTCAAGCCGCATATGGAGCTTTCCGAACTGGACCGCGCCTCGGCCATGGCCGAAGAGTTCACCGGCGAATGGGTGACGAGCGGCTTCGTCAAGATGTTCATGGACGGGGTGGTGGACAGCCGCACGGCCTTCATGCTGCACGACTATCCGGGCACGCATGAACGTGGGGCGCCCCTGTTCGAGGCGGAGCGGTTCAAGGAGATCTGCCGCGAGATCTCGCGCCGGGGCTTGCAGATCGCGGTCCATGCCATCGGCGACGGTGCGGTCAGGCAGACGATCGACGGGTATGAGGCAGCCGGGCGGCCCGACCTGCGCCACCGGATCGAGCATATCGAGCTGATCGACCGGGCGGATGTGCCGCGTCTGGGCAAGCTGGGAATCACGGCCAGCGTGCAGCCGCCGCACCCTCCCGGTGCGATGGAGTTCCCCATGTCGACGATGGAGCATGTGTTCCACCGCGACCGCTGGCGCGATGCCTATCTGACCCGGACGCTGGCCGATCACGGGGCGCCCCTGGCCTTTGCCAGCGACTGGCCGGTGACGGATGTGAGCGTCATGCGCGGGATCCAGGCGGCGCTGACCCGGGTGCCCTACGAGGGGTGCCAGGATGAGAGAGTGGGCCTGATGGAGGTCCTGCGCGCCTATACGGCGGGCGGGGCCTGGGCTGCGCACATGGAGGGGCTGACGGGAACCCTGCGCGAGGGCCTGGCGGCCGATCTGGTGCTGATCGACGGCGACATCGAGGCGATTCCGGCCGAACAGCTTGGAAAGACGGGAATCGCGCTGACGATTGCCGGGGGCCGGGTGACGCACGACCCTTCCGGCATGGCGGGTGGGGCTGACTAAGATATTGATATCAAACGGTAAAATGTGATTTCCCCAAAAATCGTCATCTTCCCGTCATTTTCTGCTTGCGGGTGCCGAAACCCGGGACTAAAAGCCCCCTCACCGAGGCGGGAACGCGACGGTGGCGGTCGGAAGCGGCGTGAAGGCGGCGCGGAGGGCTGGAAAATCTGAAGGCAAGGCGCGAGGGGATACGCCAGGAAGTTGGC
>JBKBRG010000396.1:0-2980 GCA_046292325.1 Tabrizicola sp. | reverse complement strand
GGTTCGGCACCCTGGAACCCGGGGTGCTGGCGGCGGCGGCGGCGGCCGTGTTCTTCGCGGCGACCACGATGATGACCAAGGCGCTGACCCGAGGCGAGGCAATCATCTCGATCCTGTTCTGGCTGACGCTGACGCAGGCCATCCTCGGCACGCTGGCGATGCTGCTGCTGGGGCCGGTGGCGCTGCCGACGGCGGCGACGCTGCCCTGGCTGGGGCTTATCGCGGTGGCCGGCATCAGCGCACATCTGTGTCTGACGACCGCGCTGAGCCTTGCCCCCGCCAGCGTCGTCGTGCCGGTCGATTTCGCGCGCCTGCCGATCATCGCCGCCGTCGGCGCGCTGTTCTATGGCGAACCGATCGAGCCGACGCTGTTCCTTGGCGCAGGGCTGATCTTTGCGGGGATCTGGCTGACGCTGAAGCGCAGCGGGGCGAGTGGGGCCTCCGCGCCACAGGGACAGACGGTCACGAAATCGTGACGTGGCGTCATTGATTGACCCGTTCCCCTTCGGCGCATAGCCTTTTCGCGGGGAGCGTCCCGCCGAGGGACATCAGACGAGGGATAAGCACAATGAAACGAGTTCTCATGGCGTCTGTCGCAGTGTTTGCCGCAGCATCGAGCGCGATGGCCGGGGGGATCGACCGTTCGGGTCAGGGGCTGGGCGCGCTGTTCGAGAAGGGCCGCTATCTGGAACTGTCCTTCGGTCTGGCTTCGCCCAGCATTTCGGGCACCGATGTGCTCGCGCAGCCGACCGGAGACGTGGGCGGCACCTACACGCAGCTGGGCTTCAGCTACAAATACGACATCAACGACCAGCTTTCGATGGCGCTGAACATCGACCAGCCCTTCGGCGCCGACATCACCTACGGCCTGTCCTCGCCGCTGCTGGGCGGAACCACGGCCCAGGCCGAGACCTATGCCGTCACGGGCATCATGCGCTACAAGTTCAACGAGGCCTTCTCGGTCCACGGCGGTCTGCGCATGCAGCACGCCAAGGGCAACATCCGGCTGCAGGGCATCGCCTACGGCGGGCTGTCGGGCTACGACCTGCAACTCGACGGAGACTGGGCGCCGGGCTACCTGATCGGCGTCGCCTATGAGAAGCCCGAGATCGCCCTGCGCATCGCGCTGACCTACAACTCGGCGATCAAGCACGAGATGGCCACCACGCAGACCATCGTGTCGCCGGCCACCGGGACCGTGACCGAGGTCGAGACGCCGCAATCGGTCAACCTCGACTTCCAGACGGGTATCGCCAAGGACACCCTGGTCTTCGGTCAGATCCGCTGGGCCGACTGGTCGAATTTCCTGATCGACCCGGTGAACTTCCCCGGCAACGGCCTGGTGGAGCTTGAGGATACCGTCACCTATACCCTGGGCCTGGCGCGCCGGTTCAACGAGAACTGGGCGGGGTCCATCTCGCTGAACTACGAGGGCGAGGGCACCGACGATCTGGTCTCGCCGCTGGCGCCGACGAACGGTCGCATCGGGGCCACGATCGGCGCGGTCTATACCATGGACAACATGAAGATCACCGCCGGGATCAACTATACCAGGCTGGGCGATGCGCGGCCCGAGACCGGCACGCCGGACACCGCCCGCGCCTCGATGACCGGGAACTCGGTCGTGGGCGTCGGGATCAAGGTCGGCTGGTCCTTCTGAGCCAGCCCGAAGCACGCGCGAACCCCGCCCCCCGGGCGGGGTTTTGCATTGTGAAGCCGGCAGACGGACGCTAAGACCGGCCGGGGGGTGACGCGATGATCTACCGTTCGGGACAGGACTATCTGGCCGCCGCGCGCAAGCGGGTGCTTCTTTTCGGCATGTCGGGGCTGGGAAAGACCCGGCTTTCCAACCTGTTGCGCGACCACGGCGACTGGTTCCACTATTCGGTCGATTACCGGATCGGCACCCGCTACATGGGCGAATACATCGCCGACAACTTCAAGCGCGAGGCGATGAAGGTCCCGCTCCTGCGCGAGTTGCTGATGACCGACAGCGTCCATATCGCGTCGAACATCACCTTCGACAACCTCGCGCCCCTGTCCACCTACCTCGGCAAGCCGGGCGATCCGGCCAGGGGCGGCCTGCCCTTTGCCGAATACATGAAGCGGCAGGACCAGCACCGCGCGGCGGAGATCGCCGCCACGCTGGACACCGCGCGCTTCATGGAACGGGCCGAGGACATCTACGGCTATCCGAACTTCGTCTGCGACACCTCGGGGTCGATCTGCGAGGTGGTGGAGCCGGACAATCCCGACGACCCGGTGATGCACCAGCTGGCCCAGACGCTGCTGCTGGTCTGGATCAAGGGGTCCGAGGCCCATACGGAGGAGTTGGTCCGCCGCTTCGACCGCGCGCCGAAACCGATGTATTACCAGCCGCACTTCCTTCATTCGGCGTGGGAGGAATACCGCGCAACCCATTCCGTTACTGAGGAAAACTGTGATCCCGACCATTTCGTGCGCTGGACCTATGCCCGCGCACTGGCGCATCGCCAGCCGCGCTATGCCGCGATGGCGCGCTGGGGGGTGACGGTGACGGCCGAAGAGGTGGCCGCCGTTCGCAGCGCCGACGACTTCGACGCGCTGATCGCCCGGGCCATCGACCGCGGCTGAACAGCGGCCGGGTCTTGCATCCCTGACGACAACCGCCTAGCTCTTGGCACCCACCGCAAGGACCGAAGCCCCATGCCCATCACCCTGCCCGAAACCCTGCCCGCCTTCGACGTGCTGAGGTCCGAGGGCGTCATGGTCATGACCCCGGACCGCGCCGCGCATCAGGACATCCGGCCGCTGAAGATCGGCCTGCTGAACCTGATGCCGAAGAAGATCCAGACCGAGAACCAGTTCGCCCGGCTGATCGGCGCCACGCCGCTGCAGATCGACCTGCACCTGATCCGCATGACCAGCCACGAGACGCGGAACACCGCGGCCGAGCACATGGCAACCTTCTACCGCCCCTTCCAGGCGGTGAAGCGCGAGA
>JBKBRG010000395.1:0-2980 GCA_046292325.1 Tabrizicola sp. | reverse complement strand
AAGGGCAGCCCCTGGAAAATAGACCACCGATTGGATTTGGATGCCTAACTGGCCCATCTCCTTGGATCTCGGAAAGGGTTGCCTGAGCAGGGCAACCCTTTCTCTGTTTCGCGGCGGGGCAACAGGCCGCCCCCAGTAATCCGGCCGGCCCGGACTGCCCGTTCCCCGATCAATTCAGCCCGGCACTCCGGGGTCGATGTCCGGGGTCAGGCCCCTGAGGCACAGGACCTGTCGCCCCCCTGGGCGTCGGGCGTTCCGGGGCTGGGCTGCCTGTCGGGTTGCGGGCGCATGAGGGCCGCCAGGGCGACCGTCTGCGCCTCGCTTGCCCGGTGCAGATCGGGCATCGCCATCGCGTCGTCCTTGACGAATTCGATGAACAGCTGGTTCAGCGCGCTGAACACGATCTGCCCCAGGACCGCGGGATCGAGGTCGTCCCGCGTCAGCCCGCGAAGCTTCAGCGCCGAAATAAGATCGCAGACCTGGTCCGCCAGCATCGCATCGAGCCGGGTGTAGTGCCGCGAGAACGGCGTCGCCGGCGCCTCGATCGAGATGGCCATGGCCTTCCGCCACATCTCCTTCGACAGGTAGTGCAACGAATGGTCGTAGTAGATCCCGATCAGCTCGACCAGTGCGCGGGCCACGTCCGGAGGCGGCGACAGCACAAGGGCGCGGCCCGCCTCGATCACCTCTTCCACCTCCATCGAGACGATGGCCAGCAGGAGATCGCCCTTGGTGGAAAAGTAGTTGTAGCAGGTGCCCGCCGAGACTTCGGCAGCGGCCGCGATGTCCTCGATGCGCACCGCATCGTAGCCCTGGCTGCGGAACAGCCGCGAGGCCGCCTCGATGATCCGGCGCGTGCGGTCGGCCTTCTGTCTTTCGCGCAGCCCGGTCATGCCGTTCCTGTCCCGCCCGTTATTTGATGTTGACTTCAAAAATGAACGAACTCAATTCTTTTCTCAATAGCCCGACCAGAGGCCCCCCCAACATGGAGATGACGATGACCCGCACGCTGTCCGCCCTTGCCCTGATCCTGACCGCGACGCCCGGCCTTGCGCAGGAACTGAACGCGCTGGTCTGGTGCGATCACACCGACCCTGCGCTGATCCGGCCCTTCGAGGAGAAGTTCGGCGTCAAGGTGAACCTGAAGGAATACGAGGGCACGGCGGCCGGACTTGCGATCCTTGACCAGTCGCGTCCGGGTGACTGGGACGTTCTCGTGATCGACGCGGTCGACGTCAAGCGCGCGGTCGAGGCCGGGCATCTGGCCGAACTGCCCGCCGATCAGCTGCCGACGGCGGATTTCTTTCCCGAACTGGTGATGGCCGAGAACAACACCGTGGGCGGCAAGACCTATGCCGTGACCGAGAAGTTCGGCTACAACACCATCTCCTACGACAAGTCCAGGGTCGATCCGGCGGACATGGAGGACATGGCCGCCCTCACCTCGGGCAAGTATGACGGGCGGATCGGGATCTACGACTATTACCTGCCGGTGCTGGGTCTGGTGGCCCTTAGCCAGGGGATCAAGACCGCGGACATCACCGCCGACAACCTCGGCGCGCTGCGCGACCCGCTGATGGCGCTGCGCAAGGCTTCCAGACAGGTGTCCGAGGTGGTCGCGGCGCAGACAGCGCTGGCGACGGGAGAGGTGGATATCGTCGTCGGCGGTGGCGAATGGCTGACGGCGGTGCTGGCCAGCGAGAACCCGAACCTCGACTGGACGATCCCGAAACAGGGCGCGCTGCGCTGGGCGCAGTCGATCGGGGTGGTGGCGGGCTCCACCCGGCCCGACCTGGCGCTGGAATTCGTGAAACACATCGTCTCGCCCGAAGGTCAGGCGGCGCTGGCGACCTCGTCCTGCTACTGGGGGATGCCGGCGAACGCCAAGGCCGGCGAGGTGCTGAGCCCCGAGGCGAAGGCCGTCCTGCGCTGGGACCAGCAGCCCGACTTCCTGGCCCGCGCGCAGCTTTACCCGATTCCGGATGCGGCGCTTGATACCGCGATGCAGGATCTCTGGACCGAGATGCTGAACCAGTGAGCCCCGACCGGTGAGCCCCGAACCGTGAGCCTCGCCGCCCGTGAACGCCGACTTGCCTGGGGCCTTCTGGCCCCGGCGCTTCTGTGGACGGCTGCCTTCTTCGTCCTGCCCTTCCTGGGCATGGTTGCCCTCTCCTTCGCGCACATGGAGGGGCGGCAGGTCGTCCATGGCCTTGACATGGGCAACTATGCCCGCATCCTCGGCGACTGGACGATGCTGAAGGCGCTGCTCAACAGCCTCGAGATCACGGCGGTCGTGACGGTGATCTCGGTGGTCCTCGCCTATCCCCTTGCCGCGATCATCGCCTTCCGCGTGCCGGTCCGCTGGCAGCGGCTGGCGCTCCTGATGGCGGTGCTGCCGTTCTGGACCTCTTACGTCGTCCGTTCCTATTCCTGGCTGCTGGTCCTCGGGCAGAACGGGGTGGTGAACCAGACGCTTCTGGGCCTCGGGCTGATTGCCGAGCCGGTGCAGATCGCCTCGACCCGGGCGGCGACGGTGATCGGCTTCGTGCATTTCTTCGTCATGCTGCTGACGCTGACGATCTACGCAAACCTGATCCAGCTGTCGCCGAACTACGCCCGTGCGGCGCAGGATCTGGGCGCCAGCCGCTGGCAGAGCCTTGTCCATGTCATCCTGCCGCTGACCCTGCCCGGCGTCGTCACCGGGGCCTTCCTGACCTTCGTCCTCTGCATCGGCGACTACATCACGCCGCAGATCCTGGGCGGCAATGCCGAACTGACCCTGCCGCAGCTGATCATGCTGCAACTGGGCCGCAGCGGGAACTTCCCGCTCGCCTCGGCCCTTTCGGTGGTGCTGATGGCGATGGTGACGCTGGCCTATCTTGCATGCAGCCGCTGGCTGCGGCTGGACCGGGTATGATGGCCTGCCGCAAGCCCCCCACCCCCAACCCCACCCCACCAGGGGGCGGGGGGGCGCGCTTGG
>JBKBRG010000394.1:0-2984 GCA_046292325.1 Tabrizicola sp. | reverse complement strand
TCGAACTGGTCGAGAAGAAGGCCGCCGAGATCGAGGCGGCCGAGAAGCTTGCCGCCGAGTAGCCCGGACGCTTTCGGCAAAGGGTTCCGGGCCTTGCGCCTCAGTCCTCGCCCAGTTCCCGCACCAGGTGGTCGATGAAGGCCCGCAGCCGCGCGGTGACGGACTGGGCCGATGGATAGACGAAGTAGATCGCCTTGCGCGGCGTGGACCAGTCCGGCAGGACGCGGACCAGGCGACCGGCGGCGAGGTCGGGGCGGCAGACGATGCCGGGCAGGGCGCCGATGCCCGCCCCGGCCACCACCGCGTCCCGCACCGCCAGATGCGAGCCAAGCCGCAGGGGCGGCTCGAAGGGCAGCACGACCTCCTCCGCTCCGTTCTGCAGGGGCAGGCCGCCCGGCCAGGGCATGGCAAGACCGACAAGGTCGAAGCGCGCCAGATCCTCGGGCCGGTGCAGGCGGTCGAGGCCGGGCAGGTCGGGCGCGGCAACCATCATCGCCTGGCCATGGGTCAGGCGGCGGGCCACCTGGCTGGAATCCTCCAGCGGGCCAAAGCGGAGGCAGCCGTCGAAGCCTTCCTCCAGCAGGTCGGGCGCGCGGTCGAGAAAATGGATCTCCAGCGTCACCTCGGGGTGCAGCTTGCGGAACCGGGCGGCGATGGCGCCGATCAGGAGGTTGCCGAAGCTTTGCGGCACCGCCAGCCGCAGATGCCCGCGCGGGGTGCCGCCGGATTCGCCAAGCGCGCGGCGGATGTCCTCGGCCTCGCCCAGAAGCCGGTCGGCCCGGGCGGCCAGCACCTCGCCCTCCTGCGTGGGGCGCAGCCTGCGCGTGGAACGTTCGATCAGCCGGACGCCAAGGTCGGCCTCCAGATCGGCGATGCGCTTGGACAGCGTGGATTTCGGCACGCGCAGCGCCAGGGCGGCGGCGGAAAAGGAACCTTCGCGCAGCACGGCGCGAAAGCCGCGCAGGGCGGTCAGGTCAAGATCATTGTCCATGATTCGGAACGCACCTTGCAATGTTGGCCGTCTGGTCCATGATCGTGGACTTGATCAAGCTGCGCAAGACAGCTTCCAGGGATTCCAGATGCAGACGATTTCCGAAACGCCGCCCTCGCGTGCGGTGACCCTTGCCGTTCTTGGCCTGGCCTCGATGACGATCATGGCGAATGCCACGGTCGCCTCTTCCCTGCCGGGCCTGCGCGCGCATTATGCCGACATTCCCCATATCGACACGCTGGCGGGGCTGATCGTGACCTTGCCATCGCTGGCCATCGTGCTGTCGGCCGGGGTGATGGGCCTCCTGATCGACCGCTGGGACCGGCAGAGGCTGCTTCTCCTGACGGCGGGGCTCTATGCCGTCGGGGGGACCTCCGGTCTGTGGGCCGAGAGCCTCTGGGGCCTGCTTGCCGGGCGGCTGGCGCTGGGGCTGGGGGTGGCGGGGACGATGAACCTGGGCATGACCTGGGCCTCGGACCTGTGGCAGGGCCCGGCGCGGGCGCGGTTTCTGGGCCTGCAGGGGGCGGCGATCTCGCTGGCCGGCATCGTCTTCATGCTGCTCGGCGGGCTGCTGGCAAGCTGGCACTGGCGCGGGGCCTTCGCGGTCTATGGTCTGATCCTGCCCATCGCCGCGCTGGCCTTCCTGGCGCTTGGCCCCCATGCCCGCCGCATCGCGGCCGAGCGTGACCGGCCGCGGGCGCAGGCCGCCGCGACGGACCGTTTCCCCTGGGCGGCCTATGCCTTCATCGCGCCGCTGGCCTTCCTGTTCCAAGCCGCCTTCTACGTCACCCCGACCCGGCTGCCGTTCCATCTGGAGGCGCTGGGGGTGCAGAGCCCGCTGGTCGTCGGCGCGCTGATGGCGGCGCTGGTCACCGTCTCGGCCCCGGTGTCGCTGATGTATGGCCGGATCCGCGCCCGGCTGAGCGCGATGACCATCTTCGGTCTGTCCTTCGTCCTGATCGGGCTGGGCTTTCTGGCCCATGCCACGGCAAGCGACTGGCACGGGGTGCTGCTGGGCTCGCTGATCGCGGGGCTTGGAATGGGGATCTCGATGCCCAACTACACCACATGGTTCATGGCCCGGGTTCCGGCGACGATGCGGGGACGGGGCTCGGGCCTGCTGACCACCGCCTTCTTCCTGGGCCAGTTCGCCTCGCCCCTGGTCTCGGCGCCCCTGGTGGCCTGGCTGGGCCTGGCGGGCACCTTCGCGGCGGTCGGGAGCGGGCTGGTGCTGCTGGGTCTGGGGCTCTGGGTGGCGCAGGCGGTGCGGCCCGAGCCTGCCCCGGTCGAGGTCTGAGCCATGCGCCGGCCTGATGCGGGACCGATGTCGAGCACAGGTTGACGATCAGCACCGGCCGGGAACGCCTTCCGACCGGGCGGGGGCGGTCGCGACGACGACCTCGGCCAGGTCGGCCAGGATGGCTGCCGGAAGGATGAGACGGGTCCGGGTCAGCCGTCGGTGCGGGCGTCGGCCACGAAATCGCGCATCACGTCCAGGGGCGCATAGCCGCGCATCACCATGTCCTTCAGTACGAAGGCCGGGGTGCCGGTGATCTGCATCTTGTCGGCCAGTGCGTGATTGTCCTTGATGACCTGCATCACCTCGGGCGCGTCCATGCGGTCGAGGATCGGTTGCCCGTCCAGACCGAGGTCGCCGGCCAGCCGCGCCAGCGTTTCGGGCGTGGGTTCGCCGCGCAGGGTCATCAACGCATCGTGCACCTTGGCATAGGCCTCGTCGCCATGCAGCTGGCGCACGGCGATGGCGAACTGCGCAGAAATGAGCGAGGCCTCGCCCAGGATCGGGAACTCCTTGACGACAAAGCGGATCTTGCCGTCGGTCTGGATCAGCTGTTCGACTTCCTCATAGGCCTTGCGGCAATAGCCGCAGCGATAGTCCATGAATTCGACCAGGGTCAGGTCGCCTTCCGGATTGCCGCCGACCCAGTCGTTGGGATTGTTGAAGATCTCGTCGCCCAGCGAGGCCACCATCTGC
>JBKBRG010000393.1:1086-2988 GCA_046292325.1 Tabrizicola sp. | reverse complement strand
GGCGCCGCTTTCTGATGGGTGCAACCGCCCTGGGTGCTGCCGGCGCCATGCCCGCGGGACTTGCGCCGAACCCGGCCAGCGCCCAGGACAACCTGCGCGCCGAGATCCTGAAGATCCCGGGCGTAGGCGCGGGCAGCCCCACGGATGCCGACTGGCAGAAGGTGGGCGAGATGTGCCTCGGCCCGGTCAAGAAATTCGTCGCCGAAGGCGAATTTGCCGGGGTGGAACTGACCTTCCTCGGGCTGAACAACCAGAACCTGCACAACGTGCTGTTCCGCGGCTTCCTGAAACCATGGGAAGCCTATACCGGCGCCAAGATCAACTGGATCGACCTGGCGCAGGCCGACTACAACCCGCGCCTGCAACAATCGATCGCGACCGGCACGGTGGACTTCGACATCATCGAGATGGGCGCGCCCTTCGAGGGTGACACCGCCGGCCGCGGCCTGCTCGACCCGATGCCCGACTGGGTCAAGGAACAGATCGAGGCCGACGACCTCGTGGCCTATCTCCAGCCGCCGGTCGGCACCTGGGACGGCAAGACCTACCGCATCACCATCGACGGCGACTGCCACACCCTGGCCTATCGCAAGGACTATTTCGGCGAGGGCGGCATCGGCGGCGCAGAGATGCCCCGGCATTGGGAAGACGTGAACGCGATGTCGGTGGCGCTGAAGGGCAAGACCGACCCGCTGACCGGACTGCCCGCCTATGGCTTCCTCGATCCGCTGAAGGGCTGGGGCGGTTTCGGCTTCTACTTCCTGGAAGATCGCGCGGCCGCCTATGTCAAGCACCCGTCCGATCCGGCCTGGCTGTTCGACCCCGACACGATGAAGCCGCGCGTCAACAACCCCGGCTGGGTGCAGGCGATCCAGGACGTGATGGACCTGATCGCCGCGGGCGCCTATCCGCCGGACCAGATCAACGCCGACCCCGGCACCACCGCCTTCCAGCAGTTCCTCGCCGGCACCGGCGCGGCGCTCACCTGGTGGGGCGACGTGGGCTCGAACGCGCGGACCTCGGACACCTCGGTCGTGGGCGATGTGGTGGGCTTCGACATCAACCCCGGCGCCAAGCGCGTCTACAACCATGCCGCCGGCGCCTGGGAGGAGACCGAGAACTTCGCCCCGAACCTCGCCTATCTCGGCTGGGGGATCTATGTCACCAACCGCGTCTCGGGCGACGAGAAAAAGCGCAAGGCGGCCTGGTCGGCGGCGGCGCATCTGGGCGGCAAGGACATCTCGCTGTGGATGGCGGCCTATCCCTCGGGCTTCCAGCCCTACCGCAATTCGCATTTCAACTTCGACGAATGGGAAGCGGCGGGCTACGACCGGGCCTTCATCGAGGATTATCTCGGCTCGAACCGCGACAGCTACAACCACCCCAACGCCGCGATCGAGCCGCGGATCCCGGGGATCTTCCAGTACTACTCGGTGGCCGAGGACGAGTTGGCCAAGGGCTTTGCCGGGCAATACAAGTCTGCCCAGGAAACGGCGGATGCCATCGCCGCCGCCTGGGAAAAGATCACCGACCAGATCGGCCGCGAGAGCCAGATCGCGCTCTACAAGGCATCGCTGGGGATGTGATCCCGTCCATCAGACCAGGGCGCGCGGGAGGACCGCGCGCCCCTTTCCTCCATGAAGGGGCCAGCGGTTGAGCGGCGGCGATCAACTTCACGTCGTGACCAGCGACGACATTTCCGACAGCCGGCGCCGGGTCGGGCAGGCGATGCTCTGGGGCTCGGCCGGGCTGCTGGCGCTGGTGGCGCTGGCTCAGGCCGTGCAGGCCCTGGGCTGGCGCGACTTCGGCTTTGCCGACTGGCGACCGACGCTTTACGCCTACTGCCTGTTCGCCACCTGCCTGTGCTGGGCGCAGGTCCTCATCCGGGGCGAGCAGGGCAAG
>JBKBRG010000393.1:0-1076 GCA_046292325.1 Tabrizicola sp. | reverse complement strand
GTCTCGCTGACGGTCTTTCCGCTGCTCTTCGGCCTGCTGATCGCCTTTTCCAACTGGAACCTCTCCAGCCTGTCCGGGCGGCAGTTCAACGGCACGGCGAACCTGGTGCAGATGTGGCACGACCCGTTCTACTGGAACGCGCTGGGCAACATGGTGGTCTATGTCGCGGCGATCGTCGTCGAATATGCCATCGCCTTCGGCCTGGCGCTGATCCTGGCCGGACAGATCCGGGCGCGGAGGTTCTGGCGGGTGGCCTTCCTCATGCCGCTGATGCTGTCGCCCGTGGCCGTGTCGTGGATGATCGGCAAGTCGATGCTCGAACCCCGCTTCGGCCCCCTCGCCCGCCTGGCCCGCGCGCTGGGGGTGGAGCAGCCGAGCTTCTTCGAAAGTCCCTGGATGGCAAAGCTCACCATCATGGTGCTGGATGCCTGGACCTTCATCCCCTTCATGATGATCATGCTGCTGGCCGGCCTCCAGGCCATCCCGAAAGAGCTGCAGGAGGCCAGCCGCGTCGATGGCGCGACGGGGTGGAAGTCGTTCTGGGAGATCACCTTCCCGCTGATGCTGCCCGTCTCGGTCACGGCGATCCTGATCCGCATCATCTTCAAGCTGAAGCTGGCCGACATCGTCATCACCATCACTTCGGGCGGGCCGGGGGGCGCGACCGACACGGTGACCAGCTTCATCTTCCGCGAATACCGAGAGCGGTCGAACGTGGGCTACGGCACCATGCTGGCCATGGTCTATCTGGTGCTGATCGTGATCGGCATGACGATCCTGATGAAACTCGCCGCGCGCCTGACGCGGCCGCGCACCTGAGGGAAGACCCGCGATGACCGACACCCCCGCGCCGATCTTCCGCGACAGCGACGCGGACCGCGGCTTCCGCGTGAAATGGTGGGCCGGGCGGACGGCGATCTACGGCGTGCTCGTGCTCTGGGCGGTGATCTGCCTGTTCCCGATCTACTGGACGGCCACCACCAGCTTCAAGCTGGCCCCGAACGTGATGCAGGGCCAGATGATCCCCTGGCCCGCCGACTGGACGCCCGAGGGCGACTGGGCGAAGAAGCTCTTCT
>JBKBRG010000392.1:0-2993 GCA_046292325.1 Tabrizicola sp. | reverse complement strand
AAACGTGCCCCGATCGCGGGCCTTGCCCTGTGCGCGACGGCGAGCCTGGCCCTTGCCCATGGCGATGTCGCCCCGCAACCGGTGAACACCGATGCCCTGCCGGATGTGGGCGAGGAGTGGCTGACCGAAAACCCCTACCGCGCCGACAAGGTGGGGGACGAGGTCTGGTGGCAGGCGGTGCTGATCGGGGATTCCGGCTACAACCAGAACTGCGCGCGCTGTCACGGGCTGGGCGTGGTCTCGGGCGGGCTGGCGCCGGACCTGCGCTTCCTGGAGGCGGCGGAATACGGCGACGAATGGTTCGCCGAACGCTTCCAGCACGGCTACACCCAGGACGGCATCACGAAGATGCCGGCTTTCGGCGAGATCCTTGGACAGAAGGCGGCCTGGGCGATCCGCACCTATATCGAGACCCGGCCCGAGGACGGCGCGCTGGAGCCGCACAAGGACCGGCTGGCCGCGATCCGGGACCAGTTGATGGCGGGCGACGGCGAGGAGGCCGCGCTGAAGGCAGAGCTGATGGAGATTGCGGCGGGGGTCGTCACCGCCTCGGGCGCGCCGAAGGCGGATTCGGCAGCCCTGCGGGCGGCGCTGGCGCTGGACGGCTCGGCCGAGGCGAAGAAGCGCGCGGCCGAGATGCTGACGATCGGGCTGTCGGCGGCGCACTGACATGTGGCGGGCGGTTCTTGCCCTGGCGCTGGCGGCGGGTGTGGCCAACGCCCGCTGCGAAGACCATGTGCCGGGCGCGCGCCCGCAGAACACCCCGCGCGAATTCGTCGGTCAGACGCTGGACGAGATCGTGGAGCGCGGCTGGATCGAGATCGCGGTCTACGAGGACTATCCGCCCTACAGCTGGCAGGACGGCGCCACGGCGAAGGGCGTGGATGTCGAGGTCGGGCGGATCATCGCCGAAAGCCTGGGGGTGGAGCCGCGGTTCCGCTTCGTGCAGTCCGGCGAGACGCTGGAGGCCGACCTGATGAACTATGTCTGGAAGGGCGCGGCGGTGGGGGGGCATGTGTCCAACCTGATGATGCGGGTGCCCTACAACAGCGACTTCACCTGCCGGGTGGAGCAGGTGGTCTTCACCGGGCAATATGCCGGAGAGAAGGTGGGCATCGCCTACCGGATCGACGACTATCCCGACGCGGTGCAGACACCGAACGCGGATGGCCGGCATCCGGGCGGGCCCGTGCCTTCCTTCTTCGTCTATGACCCGGTTGGGGTCGAGAACGATTCCATCTCGGATTTCTACCTGACCGCGACCTTCGGGGCCTCGGCCCGGATCACCCGTTACAAGACGGTGGCGGCCGCGATGGAGGCTCTGGCCAGGGGCGAGGTCCGGGCGGTGATGGGGCCCCTGTCGCAACTGAAGGCCGGGGCGGTCGAGGGCGTCGCGGTCCATGCGCCGCTGCTTCCCGGGTTCCAGCTGTCGCGCTGGACGCTGGGGGTCGCGCTGCACCAGAGCCACCGGGACCTTGGCTATGCGGTGGACGACGCGGTGGCCGCCGCGCTGGCCGACGGGCGGATCGCGGCGATCTTCGCGAATTACGGACTCGACTTCACCCCGCCCGACCGATGAACCTACGACTTAGGCAGCATAGCCGCTCGCCTCTGCGGCGCTTAGGCTGTGCCCAACAGAGGAACCTGTCATGAAACTGACCGACACCCGCGAGATCAAGGCGGACCCGAAGGTCGTCTGGGACGCGATCCTGAACCCGCACGTGCTGAAGGAGTGCATCCCGGGCTGCGAAAGCCTGACGGGGTCCGTGGCCGAGGGCTACGAGGCGGTGGTCAAGCAGAAGGTCGGCCCTGTCAGCGCCACCTTCACCGGGCTGGTGCAGTTGTCCGACATCGTCGAGGGCCGGTCGCTGAAGATTTCGGGCGAGGGCAAGGGCGGGGTCGCGGGGTTCGCCAAGGGCGGCGCGGATGTGAGCTTCGAGCCGATGGAGGGCGGCACCCGGCTGACCTACGCGGCCGAGGCCAACGTCGGCGGCAAGATCGCCCAGCTGGGCAGCCGGATCATCGACAGTTTCGCCAGGAAGCTGGCCGACGAATTCTTCACCCGGTTCCAGGCGGCGGTCGAGGAACCGGAAGACGAAGTTGTGACCGAAGAAGCTGTTGCCGATTCGGGGGAAAAGAAGAAGGGTTGGTTCAAACGACTGCTCGGTTGAACCGGCTGCATACCTAGGACGACCCAGGGAGGAGTTAAGATGACCAAGGTCTCGATGACCGTGAACGGCAAGCCCGTTTCCGGCGAGGTGGAGGGGCGGACGCTTCTGTCCTCCTTCCTGCGCGAGGGGCTGGGCCTGACCGGCACCCATGTCGGCTGCGACACCAGCCAGTGCGGCGCCTGCGTGGTGCATGTCGATGGCAAGCCCGTGAAGAGCTGCACCGTCTTTGCGGCGGACCTGGCCGGCGCTTCGGTCAGGACGATCGAGGGCATGGCCAACCCGGACGGGTCGCTGTCGGTGATCCAGCAGGCCTTCCAGGACCATCACGGGCTGCAATGCGGATTCTGCACGCCGGGGATGGTGATGTCCTCGGCCGCCCTGCTGGCGGAAAACCCGAAGCCCACCGAGGCCGAGGTGCGCCACTATCTCGACGGCAACATCTGCCGCTGCACGGGCTACCACAACATCGTCAAGGCCGTGATGGCTGCCTCGGGGCAGGATGTCTCGGCCCTGGCCGCGGAATAGGGGGGGAAGATGCCGAAGGATACCGGGATTGGCGCGTCCATGAAGCGCCGCGAGGATGTCCGCTTCCTGACGGGGCGCGGGGTCTATACCGACGACATGGCGATGCACGGGCAGACCTATGCGGTCTTCGTCCGCTCGACCGTCGCACATGGGCGGATCAAGTCGATCGACACGTCGAAGGCGGCGGCGATGCCGGGCGTTCTGGCCGTCTTCACCGGCGAGGATTTCAAGGACGTGGGCGGCAACCCGGCGGGCTGGCTGATCAACAGCCGCGACGGCACGCCGATGCGCGAACCC
>JBKBRG010000391.1:0-2997 GCA_046292325.1 Tabrizicola sp. | reverse complement strand
ACAGCGTCACCATCGGCGTGCCGACCCAGGCATCGGTCACGATGGCCGACCAGAAGGCCGAGGTCTTGTAGGCGAGAAAGGCGAAGGGGCCGTCGGTGATGCCGATCTTCTGCGCCACGCCCGAGATGATGCCGAAATCGCCGTTGAACAGCCAGAGCCAGCCGAGGCAGCCCATCGCGATCGGGATCACCCAGGGCGGCATGATGAGGATGCGGAACAGCGCCTGGCCGGGCACCACCGCCATCAGCAGGCTGGCGCCGATCAGGCCGAGGACCAGCTTCAGGCTGACCGAGAAGAACATCCAGACGAAGGTGCGCAGGATGATCTCGCCGAACTTGCCGCCCTGGAAAAGCTTTTCGTAGTTGGCGAAACCGACATACTCCTCGCCCGCGAGCGAGGCATTGGTGAAGGACAGCCGGACCGTCTCGACCAGCGGCCAGGCGACGATGACGGCGATGAACAGGATGGCCGGAGCGATCAGGATCCAGGCGAAGGCGCGGTCAGAGAGGGCGCGCCGGCGCACCCGTTCCGTCCCTGTGGTCCCCAACGCCATGGTCATCCGATACCCCCCTTTCCGCGCTGCCGGCCCGGGCGAATCGCGCTGTGAAGCCGACCATACCAAAGAATCGCAATGATGCTACCAATATAATACCAAACATGAAGAAAGATCGGACCAATGCCGGTTTTCCGCTTGTTTTCTGGCGGTTGATCGGCTCATGATGCGCTTGGGGCCAGATTTGGTCTTATTGTCCTGATACCAATCCGGGGGCGACGATGGACGACGACCTTGCGCTTTTCCGTCCCGAAGCCTGGTTCCGGGCGGGTCGCGGGCCGCGTTATGAACAGCTTTACCGCCACCTCTCGGCGGCCATCGCGGCGGGCGAACTGGCGCCCGAGACGCAGCTTCCCCCCGAGCGCGACCTGGCCCTGATCGCCGATGTCAGCCGGGTGACGGTGCGCAAGGCGGTCAGCCAGCTGGGGGCCGATGGGCTGCTGGAGCAGCGGCGCGGCGCGGGCAGCTTCGTGCGCACGCCGCAACCCAAGCTGGAACATTCCCTGTCGGCGCTGCTGTCCTTCACCGAATACATGCGCCAGCGCGGCAAGACCTCGTCCAGCCGCATCCTGCGCCGGGGCATCTTCCTGCCGACGCCGGACGAGATGATGGCGCTGGGCCTCTCGCCCGGCGACCGGGTGGCGCGGGTCGAGCGGTTGCGCTTTGCCGACGACACGCCGCTCGCGCTGGAATGGTCCTCGCTGCCCACCGACATCCTGCCCGAACCCGAGGCGGTGGAGACCTCGCTGTATGACGTGCTGCGCGGGATGGGCAGGGCGCCGACGCGGGCGGTGCAGCGGATCACGGCGGTCAACCTGACTCCGGTGGATGCAAAGCTGTTGCAGCTGCCCGAAGGCGCGGCGGTGCTGCGGATCGACCGGACGGCCTATCTGCCCACCGGCCGGCCGATCGAGTTCACCCGCGGCCTCTACCGCAGCGACATCTACGACTTCATCGCCGAACTGAGGCTGGAGGCACCATGAGCCTGACCTTCCGGACCCGCATCGACGGGCGCCGGATCCGCTGTCATGTCGGCACGGATCGTCCCTTGCGCGCGCCGGTCCTGTGCTTCTCGCTGCTGGCCGCGCCGGCGGTGGTGTCGGGCGGCACGCTGGTCCTGCGTCTGGCGGGCTATGCCGAGGTGGCGCTGCCGGACCTGGTGCCCGGCCCGCCGCATGAGGTGGTGCTGGAACATGCCGACCCCCGCTACGTCCCGCGCAACCGGGCCTGGCTGCCGCTCGGGGCCTATCTGCGGGTCGGGCGGGACTGCCTGCCGCTGCCGCCGGGCCATGACCTGGGGCTGCGACAGGCAGAGGGCCCGCCGGCGCCGCCCCTGGCCCCGGACCGCCTGCCGCTGGTGCCGCAGCCGGCCGAATGGCGGCCCTCGGGCGGAACGCTGGCCTTTGCGGCGCTTGCCCCGGCGCCGGGGCTGGAGGGTGTGGCGGACCTTGCCCAACGTCTCGGCCTCGCGCCGCTGGTGGCGGACGGAGGGGTGGCCCTTTCGGTCGAAAGGGACGCGGGACTGGGACCGGAAGGCTATCGCCTGACCATCTCGCCATCTGGTCTGACCGCCGGGGTCGGCGGGCCTGCGGGCCTTCACCATGCCGGGATCACGCTTCTGACCCTGCGCGAGACCTGCGGCGGCCGTCTGCCCTGCGGCACGATCGCCGACAGGCCCCGCTTCGGCTGGCGCGGGCAGCATCTGGACTGCGCGCGGCACTTCTTCGGCGTCGAGTTCATCCTGCGGCTGCTGGACCTGATGGCGCTTCTGAAGCTGAACCGGTTCCACTGGCATTTCGCCGATGACGAGGCCTTCCGGCTGGAGGTGGCGACCGAGCCGCTACTGTGGCAACGCACGGCCTTCCGGGGCGAGGGCGAGCTGGTCCCCGGCGTCTTCGGCGGTGGCATCCGGGCGGGGGGCAGCTATTCCAGGGCCGAGGTGGCGCGGGTGCTGGCGCGGGCGAAGGCGCTGCACATCGAGGTCATGCCCGAGATCGAGGTGCCGGCCCATTCCCATGCCATGGTGAAGGCGGTGCCCGGTCTGCGCGACCCCGGCGACAATGGCGAGGAGGTCTCGATCCAGGGCTACCTCGACAACATCGTCAATCCGGCCATGCCCGCGACCTGGGACCTGCTTCGGCCGCTGGCGCGCGAGGTGGCGGGGCTGTTTCCCTTCGGTCTTCTGCATCTGGGCGCGGACGAGGCGCCGCCCGGGGCCTGGGCCGGATCGCCCGCCGTGGCCGCGCTGAAGGCGCGCGAGGGGCTGGAGGGTGCCGACGACGTGCAGGGCTGGATGCTGGCGAAGCTGGCGGCCGACCTCGGCCGGGACGGGATCCGGGTCGCCGCCTGGGAAGAGGCGGCCAAGGGCTGCCAGGGCGGCATCGGCAACGGGGCCCTGCTGTTCAGCTGGACGGGGCAGGGGCCGGGGGTCGAGGCGGCGCGGC
>JBKBRG010000390.1:0-3002 GCA_046292325.1 Tabrizicola sp. | reverse complement strand
GCGCCTGATCGACGGGCTGAACGGCGCGACAGGCGAGGTCCGCTCGGGCGGCGACGCGGGCGCGCAGGCACGGCTTCAGGCGCCAACCCCGACAGAGGACCTGGTGGCCTATTTCACCGGGCCGGTCGAGGTGGGCCCGGACGGCTATGCGCGCGCGACGTTCGACCTGCCCAGCTTCAACGGCACGGTGAAGGTGATGGCGGTGGCCTGGTCGAGGACCGGGGTCGGGCAGGCCAGCGCCGATGTGCTGGTGCGCGACCCCGTGGTGGTGACGGCCAGCCTGCCGCGCTTCCTGTCGCCGGGCGACCGCTCGCGGCTGCTTCTGGAGGTGGTCCACGCCACCGGGCCCTCGGGCCGGATGAGCCTTGATGTGACGGCAAACGGTCTGACGCTGGGCGAGGTGCCTTCGGGCTTCGATCTGGGCGAGAAGGCCAAGGCGGTGTTCGAGGTGCCGGTGACGGCGGGGGATGTGGGCGTGCAGAGCATCGACATCAGCCTGACCACGCCGGACGGCAAGGTGCTGAGGAAGACGTTGACCGTTCCGGTGCAGGTGAACGACCCGGAAGTGGCGCGGATCAGCCGGGTGGACCTTGCCTCGGGGCAGAGCTTCAGCTTCGACAGCAACGTGTTTGCCGGCCTCGTGCCGGGATCGGGCAAGGCCACGATGGCGGTCGGCCCGATCGCGCGGCTGAACGCGCCGGGCCTGCTGGCGGCGCTTGACCGCTATCCCTATGGCTGCACCGAGCAGATCACCTCGAAGGCGCTGCCGCTGCTCTACTTCGACCAGGTGGCGCGCGTGATGGACCTGAAGGGGGCCGAGAACATCCAGGCCCGGATCGACGAGGCGGTGGTGGAGATCCTGGCCAACCAGTCCTCGACCGGGGGCTTCGGCCTCTGGGGGCCCGAGCAGGGCGATTTCTGGCTGGACGCCTATGTGACCGACTTCCTCAGCCGGGCGCGGGCGCAGGGCTATCGGGTGCCGGACCTGGCCTTCCGCAACGCGCTGGCGAACCTGCGCAACCAGGTGAACTATGCCCCCGACTTCAGCGCGGAAGCCAACGGCGGCGGCGAGGCGCTGGCCTATGCGCTGATGGTGCTGGCCCGCGAAGGGGCGGCCGCGGTGGGCGACCTGCGCTATTACGCCGATGTGAAGGGCGACGATTTCGCGACACCGCTGGCGCAGGCGCAGCTGGCGGCGGCGCTGGCTTCTTACGGCGACCAGCCGCGGGCGGATGCGATGTTCCGCAAGGCGCTGGCCAGGCTTGATGCGCAGGGGCCGGAGCAGGGCCAGGTCTGGCGGGTGGACTACGGCACCCGCTACCGCGACACGGCGGCGCTGCTGACGCTGGCGGTCGAGGCCGGCTCGACCGCGGTGGACCGCGAGGCGCTGACCGACCGGCTGGCGGCGCAGGGCACCAACCTCTCGACGCAGGAGGCGACCTGGGCGCTGCTGGCCACCAACGCGCTGATCGACCGGCGGGGGCCCGAGGGCATCACCCTCGACGGCAAGCCTGCCGACGGGCCGCTGGTGCGGGTGCTGGATGCCGGATCGGTCACGCCGGTGGTGGTCAGGAACGACGGGCCGGACACCACGGTCACGGTCACGACCTATGGCGTTCCGTCCGAGCCGGAGCCGGCGGGCGGCAACGGCTATGCGATCACCCGGACCTACTACACGATGGACGGGCAGGAGGTCTCGGCGGGCAGCGTGGCGGCGGGCACCCGGCTGGTGGTGGTGCTGGAGGTCACGCCCTTCGCCTATGGCGAGGCGCGGCTGATGGTCAGCGATCCCCTTCCCGCGGGGCTGGAGATCGACAATCCGAACCTGATGTCGGCGGGCTCGACCTCCGGACTGGGCTGGCTGGATGCGGTGCAGGACGTGGCCCATGCCGAGTTCCGGCAGGACCGGTTCCTGGCCGCGATCGACTGGCGGTCGGATGCGCCGTTCCGGCTCGCCTATGTCGTGCGCGCGATCAGCCCGGGCACGTTCCACCACCCCGCGGCCTCGGTCGAGGACATGTATCGCCCCGATTTCCGCGCCCGCAGCGCGACCGGGACGATGACGGTCACGCCCTGAGCCGGGGCCGGAGGAGGCCATGACGCGGGGGGGAGGAAAATTCTTCGGCGAAGAATTTTCGGCCCCCCGCTTCCCGCGTGCCGGTTGGGTGCTGGCGCTGGCCGCCTGCCTGTGGCTCGGGGCGCTTGGCCGGGACCGGTTCGATGCCTTCATCGACGCGACCGTCCTGCCGCCCCTTGCGGTGGAGATGTCGGTCGAGGTGCTGGACCGCGACGGCGACCTGTTGCGCGCCTATACGGTCGCCGATGGCCGCTGGCGGCTGGCCCTGCCGCCCGACCGGGTGGACCCTCTCTACCTGCGCATGCTGGTGGCCTACGAGGACCGCCGCTTCCGCGACCATGGGGGCGTGGACCTGCGGTCTCTGGCGCGGGCGGTGGCGCAGGCGGTGCGGAACGGGCGGGTCGTTTCGGGCGGATCGACGCTGACGATGCAGGTCGCGCGACTGCTGGAGGAGGGAACGACCGGCAAGGTGGCGGGAAAGCTGCGGCAGATGCGGGTCGCGCTGGCGCTGGAGCGGCGGTTGTCGAAGGACCAGATCCTGCAACTTTACCTGCATCTCGCCCCCTTCGGCGGGAACCTCGAAGGGGTGCGCGCGGCTTCGATCAGCTATTTCGGCAAGGAACCCGCCCGCCTGACCCCGGCCGAGGCCGCGCTGCTGGTGGCGATCCCGCAGGCCCCGGAAAGCCGCCGCCCCGACCGGGCCGCCGACCGGGCCGAGGCCGCGCGGAACCGGGTGCTCGCCCGCGCGGTGGCGGCGGGGGTGCTGGACCCCGATACCGCCGAGGCCGCCCGGCGCGAAGCCGTGCCGGGCCTGCGCCAGCCCTTTCCGGCCCTGGCCGCGCATCTGGCCGACCGGGTGCGCGCCGAGCGCCCGCAGGACGGTCAGCACCGCCTGACGCTGGACGGCGACCTGCAGCGCCGGCTC
>JBKBRG010000389.1:0-3016 GCA_046292325.1 Tabrizicola sp. | reverse complement strand
GATCACGGTCTCCGGCCCGCCCTCGGGGGCCAGCGCAACCTCGAGCGCGATGTCATACAGCATCGGCCCCGGCTCGGCCAGGTAGGGCAGAAGCGGCACCTCGCGCGGCGGGGTGGGGGCGCGGAAGGGCTCCAGCGCGGCCTTCATCACGATCCAGGGGCTGATCGTGGTCGCGGTGGCCTTGGCCTGGAAGGGGCCGAGCGGCTGGTATTCCCAGGCCTGGATGTCGCGCGCCGACCAGTCGTTCAGAAGGACATAGCCGAAGATCATCGCATCGGCCTCGGCCACCGTGACCGGCCCGGTCGAGGGCATTCCCACGACCGCGCCCAGTTCGAGTTCAAAGTCGAACCGGCGCGAGGGCTGGAAGGCGGGCATGGCGTGGTCGGGTCCCTTCACCTGCCCCCAGGGCCGGCGGACCGGAGTGCCCGAGACCACCACCGAGGAGGCCCGCCCGTTGTAGCCGATCGGGATGTGCAGCCAGTTCGGCGGCAGCGCATTCTCGGGCCCGCGGAACATGCTGCCCACGTTGAAGGCATGGTTCCGGCCGGCGTAGAAGTCGGTGTATTCGCTGACCAGGAACGGCAGGTGCAAGGTCACCTCTGCCAGGGGATGCAGGAACGGCGCCACCGCCTGACGTTCGGGCGCGCCTTCGGCCAGAAGTGCGGTCAGCCGGGCGCGGAAGGCGGCCCAGACCTCGGGCCCGGCCTCCATCAGGTCGTTCCAGAACGGCACGTCGAGCCAGGGGCCGCCGGCCAGCGGCAGAAGCCCCGCCTCTTCCAGCCCCGCGACATCCAGCACGCGGTCGCCGATGGCGACACCGCAGCGCGGATCCTCGCCGTCGCGGGCGAACACGCCGCAGGGCAGGTTGTTCAGCGGAAAGGGGCAATCCGGCGCGTTGGCGCCTTCAACCCAGGATCTCATCAGCGGCATCTGGCCTCTTTCATCTGTCCGGAAATATCCCACGGGGGGTGCGGGGGGTGTGAAACCCCCCGCCTCAGTCACTTCACCCCCGGCGTGCCGTCGAACTTCTTCTCCAGGCTGCCCCAGCAGTCGATGTAGTCCTCCTGCAGATGGCCGGCCTGCGCCGCGAAGGGGGTCAGGTGCTGCGGGAAGCGGGTCTCGAACATGAAGGACATGGTGTCGTCCAGCTTTTCGGGCCTCAGCCTTGCATTCGACGCCCCCTCGAAGGCAGTCTTGTCCGGCCCGTGCGGCAGCATGCAGTTGTGCAGCGACATGCCGCCGGGGACAAAGCCCTTGGGCTTGGCGTCATAGATGCCGTAGATGTTGCCCATCAGTTCCGACATGACGTTCTTGTGATACCACGGCGGGCGGAAGGTGTTTTCCGCCACCATCCAGCGTTCGCGGAACAGCACGAAGTCGATGTTCGCGGTTCCCTCGATGCCCGAAGGCGCGGTCAGGACGGTGAAGATCGACGGGTCGGGATGGTCGAAGAGGATCGCCCCGACCGGGCAATAGGTGCGCAGGTCGTATTTGCAGGGCGCATAGTTGCCGTGCCAGGCCACCACGTCGAGCGGGCTGTGCCCGATCTCGGTCACATGGAACTGGCCGCACCACTTGACGGTGACGGTCGAGGGCGCCTCGCGGTCCTCGAAGGCGGCGACCGGCGTCTTGAAGTCGCGCCGGTTGGCCATGCAGTTTGCCCCGATCGGACCCCGCCCCGGAAGCTGGAACTTCTGGCCGTAGTTCTCGCAGACGAACCCCCGCGCCGGGCCTTCCAGCACCTCGACCCGATAGAACAGCCCGCGCGGCAGGATGGCGATCTCGCGCGGTTCGAGGTCGATGATCCCAAGCTCGGTGCAAAAGCGCAGCCGGCCCTCCTGCGGGACGACGAGCAGTTCGCCGTCGGCCGAGAAGAAGTATTCGTCGCGCATCGAGCTGTTCACCAGATACAGGTGGCTGGCCATGCCGGTCTGGGTGTTCACATCCCCCGCCGTGGTCATGGTGCGCATGCCGGTGATCCAGGTCAGCGGCTCCGCCGGAACTGGGACGGGATCCCAGCGATACTGGCCGAGGCTGACGATGTCCGGGTCGATGCAGGGGGCCGACCGCCAGAGCGGCACCTCGATCTTGCGGAAGCGGTGCGTGTGTTTCACCGAAGGGCGGATGCGATAGCACCAGGTGCGCTCGTTCTGGTGGCTGGGCGCAGTGAAGGCGGTGCCGGACAGCTGCTCGCCGTAAAGCCCGTAGTTGCATTTCTGCGGGCTGTTCATGCCCTGCGGAAGGGCGCCCGGCAGGGCCTCGGTCTCGAAGTCGTTGCCGAAGCCCGGCATGTAGCCTTCATGCGGGCCCGCAATGGATGCGGCGCGGATCATGCCTTCGGGAAGGGAGTGGCTGGTCATCGGCACCTCCAGATGTCGGGACAGAGGGACGGGGATCGGATCCGCCCTTGCCCGGGCGGTGCTTTTGGTCTCTTATAGTTGCTAATGCAACCAAGTCAACAAAAAGTTGCATCTGCAACAAACTGGAGAGGCGATGCCCGAGACGGTGCTTCATGATTACTGGCGGTCCTCTGCCGCCTATCGGGTGCGGATCGGTCTGCACCTTCTGGGCCTGCCGTTCCGCTCGGTCCCGGTCGATCTGGCGGCAGGAGAGCAGACCGGCCCGGAGAACCTGGCACTGAACCCGCAGGGTCTGGTGCCCACGCTGCTGATCGACGGGATCCGCCTGACGCAGTCGCTGGCGATTCTCGAATATCTGGACGAGACGCGGGGTGCGGGCTGGCTGCCGGGGGATGCGGCGGGGCGGGCCGAGGTGCGGGCGATGGCTCATGCCGTGGCGATGGACACCCATCCCGTCTGCAACCTGCGCGTGGCGCGGCATGCGGTCAGCCTCGGGGCGACGATGGAAGGCTGGATGCAGCATTTCATCCCGCTTGGCCTGGCGGGGCTGGAAGGGCTGATGCAGCGCGTGCCCGCGGGTCGGTTCTGCCGGGGCGATGCGGTGACGCTGGCCGACATCTGCCTGCTGCCGCAGGTCTACAACGCCCGTCGCTGGG
>JBKBRG010000388.1:0-3024 GCA_046292325.1 Tabrizicola sp. | reverse complement strand
AGACCGGCATCCGCGCCCAGGCCCTCTTGATCCCGGAAATCGTCGATCTCTCACCGGCAGACGCCAGCCGCCTCCTCGACGCCGCCCCCGCGCTGGCCGAGGTCGGGCTGGTGATCGAACCGTTCGGCGGATCTGCGGTGGCCATCCGCGAGACCCCCGCCGTCCTCGGCCCGGTCAACGGCGCGGCGCTGATCCGCGACATCCTCGACGAACTCGCCGACCAGGGTGACAGCCAACTGGTGCGCGCGAAGATCGACGCGATCCTCAGCCGCATGGCCTGTCACGGCTCGGTCCGTTCCGGCCGCCAGATGCGCCCCGAAGAGATGAACGCCCTTCTGCGCGAGATGGAGGCGACGCCCCTCTCCGGCCAGTGCAATCATGGACGGCCGACCTATGTGGAACTGAGCCTCCACGACATCGAACGCCTGTTCGGCCGCCGATGATAACCCTGTTCGGCCAGACCTATGCCTGGAACGCCCCCGAGGTCCTCGTCCTCGGCGGCCTTCTCGCCGTGCTTCTCGGCTTCCTCGTCCTGATCCTGCGCACGGCGGCGCGGTCCGCCTCGGCAGCCGAACCGTTGGCGCGTGAGGTGGCCTGGCTTGCAACCCGGATCCAGCAGATCGGCGACGGCCAGCAGCAACTGGCGGGGGGGCTCCACCACGTCTCGGAGGCGCAGGCGGTCAGCCAGACCGCAATGTTGCAGGTGATGGAACAGCGTCTGGCCGAGGTGCAGCGCCAGATGACCGAGGCGCTGCACGGCACCTCGACCCGCACCGCCCGCAGCCTGGGCGAGTTGCAGCAGCGGCTGGAAACCATCGACAAGGCGCAGGCGAACATCGAGAAGCTGTCGGGCAACGTCTTGTCGCTGCAAGACATCCTCTCGAACAAGCAGACGCGCGGCGCCTTCGGGGAAATCCAGCTGCACGACATCGTGCAGAAGGCCCTGCCGAAGGACGCCTACACGATGCAGGCGACGCTGACCAACGGCCGCCGCGCCGACTGCCTGATCCACCTGCCGAACCCGCCCGGCCCCATCGTCATCGACGCCAAGTTCCCGCTCGAGGCCTACGAGGCCCTGCGCCGGGGCGAAGCGAACGCTGCACAACTGATGCGCACCGCGGTCCGCGCCCATATCCGCGCCATCGCCGAGAAATACATCCTGGAGGGCGAGACCGCCGACGGCGCGCTGATGTTCCTGCCCTCCGAGGCGGTCTATGCCGAACTGCACGCGAACTTCCCCGACCTCGTGCGCGAGGGGTTCGCGGCGAAGGTCTGGATCGTCTCGCCCACCACCTGCATGGCGACGCTGAACACGATGCGGGCCGTCCTGAAGGACGCACGGATGCGCGAACAGGCGGGGGCGATCCGGCGGGAACTGTCGCTTCTCTATGCCGATGTCGAGCGGCTGGGCGCGCGGGTCGAGAACCTTGACCGCCACTTCGGACAGGCGGCAAAGGACATCGAGGAAATCAAGATTTCCTCCGACAAGGCGACCAAGCGCGCCCGCCGGCTGGACAACTTCGACTTCGAGGAACTGGCCCCCGACGATCCCGCCCGCGTCATCGGACCCACGGCCGCCGAATGATCCACCTCACCGCCGCCGACTATTCCCGCCAGCCCTGGAAGAACGGGCGCGGCACGACGACCGAGCTGTGGCGGCTGGAGCGGCACGGGCAGCTTCTGGTCCGCCTGTCGCGTGCGGCAGTGGTCGAGGACGGGCCCTTCTCGCTGTTTCCGGGGATCGAGCGGAACCTGACGGTCCTCTCGGGCCCCGGCTTCCGGCTGACCGGGCCGGGGATCGACCTGCGGTGCGAGCCGCTGGTGCCGGCGGCCTTTCCGGGCGACGTGCCGGTCGAGGCGCGCGAGACGCAGGGCATGCAGTCCGACGATTTCAACGTGATGACCGCCCGCAGCCTGCCGAAACCGCAGGTCGTCGTGGCGCAGAACGACAGCCTGCCCGCCGGCGGCACGCTGGCGCTTTACGCGCTGGGGCCCTGTCTGGTGAACGGTCGGGCCGTGCAGCGCGACGACCTGATCCTGACCGAAGGCGCCGCCCGGCTTCAGGGCGACTGGCCGGTGCTGGCGGTGCGGCTTCACGGTCTGACCTGACGGCACCACGCGCGAAGCCCAGGAATTTTCGGCGAAGATTCTTGGGCCGCGCGCTCAGATCCGCAGGATCGGCTGTGCCAGCCGCGGGATCAGCCCCCGGAACCGCAGCGGCGCATCCGTGGCGGCAAGGCAGATGCAGTCCTCACCCGCCAGCGCGACGGGTGTGTGTTCCACCTCCTCGTCGGCAATCTCGATGTCGCCGCGACCAAAGCGGTCGTTCTCGTCGGCAAAGGCGCCTTGCAGGACGAGGGTCAGTTCCATCCCGCGATGCCCGTGGTCCGGCACCGCCGTCCCCGCCGGGATGTAAAGCAGCCGCGCGGTCGCGTCCTTTCCGGTCGGCAGGATCGCCTGCTTCACACCGCCGCCCACCTTGCGCCAGCGCACCGCGGACAGATCGCCGCCGACATAGTCCGCCAGCGGTGCCGGGAAGATGCCGGCAGGTTTCAGCGGCTCGGACCGGGTCGCCTGCGGCAACCCTTCGATGCGTTCCAGCGCGCGGGACAGAGCATCCTCGCCCATGGCGATTTCCTCGGCCTCTTCCAGAACGGCCCCTCCGACCGCGTCGAACGCGGCGGCCCGCGCCCGGCACTCGTCACACAGCGACACATGGGTCGCCACGACCAGATTGAACGCCTCGGGCAGCTGGCCGGCGGCGTAGCCCATCAGCAGCTGGTCCGAAAGATGGTGGCGTATCGTCATGTCTGCCCGGTCCCTAACCCAACTGGTGGCGCAGCTTCTCCAGCGCCAGCCTTATCCTCGACTTGATCGTGCCCAGCGGCAGCCCCGTCTCGGCGGCGATCTCGCTGTGCGACAGGTCACCGTAGAAGGCGCGCTCGATCAGCACCCTCTGCGGCGCGGGCAACGCGGCCAACGCGCGCCCCAGCCGCTCCGTCTCCTGCTGGGTCTCCATCACCT
>JBKBRG010000387.1:0-3036 GCA_046292325.1 Tabrizicola sp. | reverse complement strand
ATTGCCAGACCTGGTCCGCAGTCAGCGCGGCATGGGCGGTGCCGCCAAGCAGGGTGGCAATGACAGGGGCTGCTGCGAAACTTCTCATCCGAAACATGCGGTTCTCCTCAAGCCGAAAAAATCTGTGGCCAGATAATGCGGGTCGGGCGAAAATCGCAAGTGACGCTTTCACGACCTTTTCGGGGCAGACGATGCGCCGCCTAGGATCCCCTGTAGGTCGAATAGCCGAAGGGAGAGATCAGCAGGGGGACGTGATAGTGCTGGCCGGCGTCCGGCACGCCAAAGCGGATCGGGATTTCATCAAGGAAAAGAATGCCTTCGCCCGCCTGCCCGCTGGCCCGCAGATAGTCGCCGGCGCAGAAGACAAGCTCGTAGGTCCCCACCTCCAGCGCCGCGCCCTCCAGCAGCGGGGCATCGGTGCGTCCGTCATGGTTGGTGACGACCTCCTTCACCTTGCGGTGACCTTGCCCGGACATGCGGAACAGCATGATCCTGACCCCGGCCGCGGGCCTGCCCCTGGCCGTGTCCAGCACATGCGTCGACAGTCGCCCCATGATCGTCCTCCCTCGCTCGCCCCGGCATCAAAGCACGAAACCCGCCCCGCCGCGACCCGGCGGTCCGGACATATGACCTTTCGTGAAATCCTGAAAATATCTTCCGCCAATCTCGCCTAGTCTCGCCGGAAAGGAGGGTCCCGTGACAGCGCCCGTGAACCGTTATCCCCGAGATTTCCGGGGCCATGGCCCCACCCCCCCCGATGCCCGCTGGCCGGGCGGGGCAAGGATCGCCATCTCGCTCGTGCTGAACTACGAAGAGGGCGGCGAGAACTGCCTTCTGCACGGCGATGCGCAGTCCGAGGCCTTCCTCTCCGACATCGCCGGCGCCCAGCCCTGGCCGGGCCAGCGGCACTGGAACATGGAGTCGATCTACGACTACGGCGCGCGGGCCGGGTTCTGGCGGCTCCACCGGCTCTTCACCGGGATGGACATCCCCGTCACGGTCTACGGCGTGACCTCGGCGCTGGCGCGGAACCCCGAACAGGTCGCCGCGATGAAGGCCGCAGGCTGGGAGATCGCCAGTCACGGCCTGAAATGGGTCGATCACCGCGACATGACCGAGGCCGAGGAAGCCGCCCAGATCGCCGAAAGCTTCCGCCTGCACGAAGAGGTCGTCGGCGCCCCCCCGCAGGGCTGGTACACCGGGCGTTGCTCGATGAACACGGTCCGGCTCACGGCCGAGACCCGGCGTCTGGCCTGGATCTCCGACACCTACGACGACGACCTGCCCTACTGGCGCGAGTTCGGCGACCATGACCAGCTGGTGATCCCCTACACGCTCGAAGCCAACGACATGCGATTTGCCACCGCGCCCGGCTACATCACGGGCGAACAGTTCTTCCAGTATCTGAAGGACAGCTTCGACACCCTCTACGCCGAGGGCGCCGAGGGGCGGGCAAGGATGTTCTCGATCGGCCTGCATTGCCGCCTCATCGGCCGGCCGGGCAGGATCGCAGGGCTGAAGCGGTTCCTCGATCATGCGAAATCCCATGAAGGCGTCTGGTTCCCGCGCAGGATCGACATCGCCGAGCATTGGCGAAAGACGCATCCTCACAAGCGGTTCGAGCGACCAAGCCAGATGTCGCGCGAACGTTTCGTGGAACGCTTCGGTTCCATTTTCGAACATTCCCCCTGGATCGCCGACCGCGCCTGGGCGCTGGAACTCGGCCCCGCCCACGATTCAGCCGTGGGCCTGCACAATGCCCTGGCGCGCATCTTCCGATCGGCCTCCGCCGAGGAACGCCTGGGTGTCCTGCGCGCGCACCCCGACCTTGCCGGAAAGCTGGCGGCCGCAAGGCGCCTGACGCCCGAGTCCACCGCCGAACAGGCCAGCGCGGCGCTCGACGCGCTGACCGACGCAGAGCGCAACCAGTTCCAGCAGCTGAACGAGGCCTATGTGCAGAAACACGGCTTCCCCTTCATCATCGCCGTGCGCGACAATACCAAGGCCTCGATCCTCGCCGCCTTCCAGACGCGCCTTTCCAACGACACGCCGACCGAATTCGCCACCGCCTGCGCCCAGGTGGAACGGATCGCCGAACTTCGCCTGAAGGACCAGTTGCCATGACCGGATCCTACTACGCCCCGCCCGGCGGCCTGCCGCCCCAGAGCGCGCTGATGACCCAGCGCGCCGTGTTCACCGAGGCCTATGCCTTCATCCCGAAGGGCTGCTTCTCCGACATCGTGACCAGCTTCCTCCCCGGCTGGACCCGGACCCGGCTCTGGCTGATCGCGCGCCCCATGTCGGGCTTTGCCGAGACCTTCAGCCAGTATGTGATGGAGGTCGCCCCGGGCGGCGGTTCGGATGCCCCCGACCCGGAAACCGGCGCGGAACACTGGCTCTTCTTCACCGGCGGTCTCGCCACGCTGACGATCGGCGGCACCGGATACGAGATGGAGAAAGGGTCCTACGCCTATATCCCGCCCGGCACGCCCTGGACGCTCCTCGCCGAAGGCGCCACGCCCGCCCGTTTCCACTGGCTGCGCAAGCTTTACGAACCCGCCCCCGGCGTGCCGATGCCCGAGCCGATCGTCATCAACGAAAGCGACGTGCCGATCCGCTGGATGCCTGACACCGCCGAGCGCTGGGGCACCACCCGTTTCGTCGAACCGGACGATCTGCGCCACGACGCCCATGTCAACATCGTCACCTTCCAACCCGGCGGGGTGATCCCCTTCGAGGAAACCCATGTCATGGAACACGGGCTCTACGTCCTGGAAGGCAAGGCAGTCTACAAGCTGAACCGGGACTGGGTCGAGGTCGAGGCCGGCGATTTCATGTGGCTCAGGGCCTATTGTCCGCAGGCCTGCTATGCCGCCGGACCGGGGCGTTTCCGCTACCTGCTCTACAAGGACGTGAACCGCCACGCGAAACTGCGCGGCCCCGGCGCTTTCGGATCGCCGCGATGACCCTTTCATCTGTCCCCAAATATCCCACGGGGGTCCGGGGGTGTGAAACCCCCGGCGGCCGAACCCGGGC
>JBKBRG010000386.1:0-3044 GCA_046292325.1 Tabrizicola sp. | reverse complement strand
CGCGGGCAGGCCCGCCAGCAGCGCCCGCCGGGCCTCGCCCGAGGGCAGCCGCGCCAGACCGTCGCGCTGCGCATCCGGGGTCAGCCGCCACAGCCAGGTCTCGCCGACCTGCACCTCGGTGGAAACCGCCGCCAGCGCCTGCAACCGCGCCGCTGCGTCCTCGGGCGCGGGGCCGAGCAGTTCGCGCGGGTCATAGGCGCCGATCAGGGCGGCGCGGGTCAGGTCGCTGTCGGCCATGGCTACCATTCCTCGACCGCCTTCAGATAGACATGCGCCAGATAGCCGGACAGCAGCGCCAGCACGGACCTTGCGCTGCCCTGACGTGCCAGTTCCTCGGCCGCGCCCAGCACCAGCCGGGCATGGCGGCGCGACTGGCCGACGACCGGCATCTTGCCCGCGGCGACGGTCAGCCCGTCCAGACAATCCTCAAGCTCTTGCGCCGCGATCCGCCCCGGATCGGGGATCGGGTCGAAGCCGATCAGCCGCGCCTCAACGCCGACCAGCGTGTCGGACAGCCCGATCAGCACCACGCGCAGCACCTCGCGCAGTTCGCCATCGCCGTAGATCTGGTCCAGCAGCATCCGCGCGCCGATCCCCGGCAGTCGGGCCACGTCCAGCCCGTCGATCACCAGCCACAGCGTGCGCGGCTGCGCCGGATTGGCGCGGGCCAGGTCCAGCAATTCCCGCTTCAGCACCGCGAAGATCCCGGCAACCGTCGCCGCCGCCGTGGTCAGGCCACGTTCTGCCGACAGCGCCACGTCGATCCTGTCGGCCGGCACGCCCGCGCGGGCCAGGATCAGCCGCGCCAGATCCTTGGCTCTTGCCGGCAGCTCGCCCGCGGACAGCTCGATGATCGTCCGCGCCTCGATCGGGACCGAATCGCGCAGCAGCACCGTGGAAAAGCTCTTCCCGCTGTCCTTCGGCCCCTGAACGATCAGGATCGCCGGGTCCGGCCCCAGCTGCATGCGCCGCAGCGTGTCCTGCGTGCTGCCCCGCCCCACCACCGCCCGCGAGCCGTCTGCCAGCCGCGACAGCCGGTCGTTGCGCCGCTGCGGGTCGCCCAGCCGGGGATCGCCCAGATCGGGGCGCGCCGCATGGATCGCCGAAAGGCGCACGGCCAGATTGTGCAGTGTGCGCTCGCGGCCCTGCGCGTCGCGTGCCGTGACCTTGGCCCGGTGCAACGCGATGGGCCGCAGCCGGTTGTCCAGGCACAGGCCGCCCGAAGAGCCGCCGGCCGTCCAGACCCGGTGGCGCAGCTGGTTCGGGTCGCCGGGGTCCACCACGGTGCCCGGCGCGAACCCCGCGCGTTGCGGGACGGCGGCGGGATGCTGGAAGACGAAGAAATTGTCCGCCGCATGGTCCAGCGCCCCGGTCTGCGCCAGATCGTACCAGCCGCGCTCGCGCCCCGGAGCGCCGCGCAGCCGGATGGCGCAATAGTCGAGGAACGTGCCGTCCAGGCTGGTCGCCTGCGGGGCCGGGTCGCCCGGAGGCTTCCGCGCGGGGCTGAAGGCGACCAGCCAGTCCTCGGGCACCGGGTAAAGCCGGCCTTCGCCCGTGCCCAGCGTCTCGAACCGGCAGGACAGGCGCGCGGCGGCGCTGTCGCGCAAGCGCCCGGTCACCGGGTCGATCAGGGGGGCGACCACGTGCCAGCAGGTCAGCACCGTATGCGGCCCGATCAGGAAGCCGGTGCCCTGGCTTGCCGTGCCAGACCCCTGCGCGTCGGCGACCCTGACCAGGCACAGCCGCCGCGCGGCCAGGTTGAAGGCTGCCAGCAGGTCGGCCATGCCCAGCGCGGGCGACATGGCCTGCGCGAAGTCCTGCATCCCGATTCCGCTGCCGTCGGCGTTCTGCGGCAGGACCTGGACGCGGCCTCCCGCCGCCTCGGCCTCGGCCATCGCCGACGGAAGCGCGATCATCCCCAGCGCGGAAAGCTCGGCCAGAAGGGTTCCGTGCCAGGGCGGATCCCGGCTGGCCGCGGCAAGGATGACGGCTGCAAAGGCCGGGACGGGCTGGTGAATGCCCAGCGCCAGGGTCTTGAAATCCGGCAGGTCGCGCGACACCCGCGCGGCGATCTCGTCATGGACGGCGGCCACCGCCAGGCGATTGCCCGTGATCCCGCGCGCCAGGGCCTCGGCCTGCGCCGGGGTCAGCGCCGGGCTCGGGGCGGGCCCGGTCACGGCAGCAGGGCGGCGACACCGGCGGTTGCAGCCCGGACAAGCGCCAGGTCATGCGCATGGTTGGCGCGCAGCCAGTCGCCGGCGAAATGCAGCCCCACCGCCGGCAGATCGCCGCTCAGCTGCGCGACGACCGATCCCGAATTGCCGCCAAGGGTCGTTGCGTCGTGGTCGAACACCAGGGCCCCTCCCGTCTGCGCCCTTGCCACCCGAGCCAGTCCGGGGCTGAGATACTTGCGCCGGTAGTTCAGCCCATAAAGCTCGCGCAGCCGCTCGATCACATCGTGGCGCAGCGCGCCGCGCTCGTCCCGCGGAACCGAGACCGGCGGCGCCGGGAACCCCACCACGAACAGGTGGAGATCCGCCCCGCGCCAGGCCGCATCGGCGTTCACCCGGAAAGGCTTCGGCAGCGCCATGCCGGCGGCGTTCACCGGCTGGACCCGCAGGATCGCCATGTCCAGCTTGTCGAAGCTGATCGGCAGGCGATGGATCTGCCGCGGCCCGGCAAAGGCCACCTCCTCGATGACGAAGCGCTGCGCCGGATCGTTCCCCGCGGGCGAAAAGTCGATCGTCGCCGCCCGCACCATCTGCCAGCGCCGCGGGTTGTCGGCGCGCGGCAGGGGGGCGGCGAATTCCTCCAGCACATGCCGGTTGGTCATCACCAGCCCCGGACCGACCACGAAGCCGGTGCCCAGGTGGATGCCGTCGCCGTCGATCCGGCCCACCGCCTGCAAGGGCCCCGCCTCGAGGTCGGACCGCGCCATGGCCAGAAGCGCGGCGAACTGACCCAGTTCGGGATCGTCGGCGTCGATGCTCTGCACCTGCCGCCCCTCGGGCGTGGTGCGCCAGGTGACCGGCAAGGCCGGGCGG
>JBKBRG010000385.1:0-3052 GCA_046292325.1 Tabrizicola sp. | reverse complement strand
ACGGCCTCATCATCACCGGCGCACCGATCGAGCACCTGCCCTTCGAGGAGGTCACCTACTGGGACGAGCTTTGCGAGGTGATGGACTGGACCCAGACCAACGTGCAGTCCACCTTCGGCGTCTGCTGGGGCGGCATGGCGATGATCTACCATTTCCACGGCGTGCAGAAACACATGCTGCCCGCCAAGGCCTTCGGCTGCTTCCGGCACAAGAATCTTGCCCCCACCTCGCCCTTCCTGCGCGGCTTCTCGGACGATTTCGTGATCCCCGTCAGCCGCTGGACCGAGATGAAGCAGGCCGAGATCGACGCGGCGCCGGGATTGAAGACCCTGCTCGGCTCGGACGAGGTCGGCCCCTGCCTGGTCGAGGATGCCGCGCACCGGGCGCTCTACATCTTCAACCACTTCGAATATGACAGCGACACGCTGAAGCAGGAATACGACCGCGACGTGGCCAACGGCACGCCGATCAACGTGCCGGTCAACTACTATCCCGACGATGATCCCTCGCGCCCGCCGCTGAACCGCTGGCGAAGCCACGCCCATCTCCTGTATGGCAACTGGATCAACGAGATCTACCAGTCCACGCCATATGACATCGAAGCGATTGGCCGCTAGTTTCCTCATCGCTGTCCTGGGCCTCGCCGGTGTGACCCACTGGCGGGCCGCGGTGCGCGAGGCCGCCGCCGAGGCCGCCTTCCCGCCCAGCGGGCAGTTCGTGACGGTGGACGGCTTGCGCCTGCACTACGAGATGGCCGGCAGCGGCCCCGATCTGGTGATGATCCACGGTGCCTCGGGCAGCCTGCGCGACCTGACCTTTTCCCTGCGCGACCGGCTGGTCGATCGCTACCGGGTCACCGTGGTGGACCGCCCCGGCCTTGGCCATTCCGATCCGCTGCCCGAGACCAGCCTGCGCGCCCAGGCCCGGCACATCAAGGCGGGCCTGGCACAACTGGGGATCACTGACCCGGTGGTGCTGGGCCAAAGCTACGGCGGGGCCGTCGCCCTGGCCTGGGGGCTGGAGGGCGGGCCGCGGGCGCTGGTCCTGGTCGCCAGCCCCTCGATGCCCTGGCCGGGCAAGCTCGACCCCTGGTATCGGGTGACCTCGACCCGCATCGGACGGGCGCTGGCGGTGCCGCTGGCCTCGGCCTGGGTGCCGGACAGCTATGTGCGGCAGGCGACCGCCGCGGTCTTCGCCCCTGACCCGGTGCCGCACGGCTATGACGAGTGGCTGGGCGCGGCGCTGACCCTGCGGCGCGAGACGCTTGCAACCAACGCCGCGCAGGTCAACGCCCTGCGCGCCGAGCTGGTGACAATGGAACCGCGCTATCCCAAGCTGACCCTGCCAGTGGAACTGGTCCACGGCACCGCCGACACCATCGTGCCGCTCTCCATCCACTCCGGCCCGCTCTCGGACCTGCTGCCCAACTCCAGCCTCACCGTGATCGAGGGGGCCGGCCACATGCCGCACCATTCCCATCCCGATCGGGTGATCGAAGCCATCGACCGCGCCAGCGGAACTTCGTGACGCTGCAAATCGCACCAGTCTGAAGGCCGCGGATCTGCTGTCGCATCTGGCGCCATCGGATCCGCAGCGACGATGTCCGATTCTTCTCGTCCCGACAGATCCGCCCCGCGCAAAGAAGAGGCCAGGGCGACGCGCAGCCATGCCTCACCCGCGCCTTTCACCCTGGTCGAGGGCAGGCTTGCCGGACGGCGGCATGCTCGCCTTCCGCCGCGACATCGGCCGCGATACCCCACTTGCCCCCGGCGAAATGCCCGACCATCCCGCCATGGCCCGGCATGGCATCGGCATGGCCACACTCCCCGGCTGATCCTGGGCGCTTCCTTCTGCCCGGCAATCCCTCTACTCTGCCGGGCAGGAGGACCACCCCATGACCCAGCTACCCTTTGACGGCGCCATCAGCCGATATTTCCGCGAGGGCGCACCGAAGGAAATCCGCAAGGCCATCGAGGCGGCCGGGAAGGATGACATCCTGACGCCCAGCTATCCCTACCGGGAGGAAATGAAGGGCAAGGACTACGATCGCCACATGGCGGCACTGCAGATCGAGCTGGCCAAGATGCAGGCCGGGATCAAGGCCTCCGGGCAAAGGCTGATCGTGGTCTTCGAGGGCCGCGACGCGGCCGGCAAGGGCGGCACGATCAAGGTCACGACCGCGAACCTGAACCCCCGCCAGGCCTATGTCGTCGCCCTGCCGAAGCCCACGGAACGCGAAAGCCAGCAATGGTATTTCCAGCGCTATGTGGACTGGTTCCCCGCCCGTGGCGAGATCGCCCTCTATGACCGAAGCTGGTATAACCGCGCGATGATCGAACATGTGTTCGGCTTCTGCAAACCGGATCAGCGGGAGAAGTTCTTCCGCCAGTTGCCCGAGTTCGAGCAGATGATCGTCGATGAGGGCATCATCTTCCGCAAGATCTGGCTGGAGGTCGGCCGGGCCGAGCAGCTGAAGCGCTTCCTCGACCGCGAGGGGGACCTTCTGAAGCAATGGAAGCTGAGCCAGATCGACGTCGAGGGGCTGGCGAAGTGGGACGACTACTGCGCGGCCATCGACGAGACGATGGAGCGGACCCATTTCCAGCACGCTCCCTGGACGGTGATCCTGTCCGACGACAAGAAGCGCGCGCGGATCGCGGCGATCCAGACCATCCTGTCCTCGGTCGACTATCAGGGCAAGGATGCCGACGCGATCGGCCAGATCGACGGGAAGATCTGCGGCGGGCCGAAGCTGCGGGCATGAAGCGCGGCTACCATCACGGAAACCTGCGGCAGGCACTGGTCGAGGCGGCGCTGGCGCTGATCGCCGAGAAGGGGCCGCAGGGGTTCACGCTGTCCGAGGCCGCGAAGGCGGCGGATGTGACACCGGCGGCGGTCTACCGGCACTTCGCCGGGCGGGACGACCTGCTGGCCGAAGTCGCGCGCCAGGGGTTCGACATCTTCGCGGCGCTGCTGGAATATGCCTATGACGGCGGACGGCCCTCGGCCCTTGCCGCCTTCGAGGCGACGGGGCGGGCCTATCTGTCCTTCG
>JBKBRG010000384.1:0-3057 GCA_046292325.1 Tabrizicola sp. | reverse complement strand
GACCGGGAGCGTGCCGCCGGCAGAGCTGGCCGTGGCGCTGGGGGCCGCGCCGGAAAGCCCGCCGCTGCCCACCTGGGTAGAGGCCTGGATCGCCGCCGAGGCCACCCGCCCCTGGCCGCCCGAGCGGGGCTGACAGACGCCCCGCCAGCCCAGGGCGCCAGCCGCGCCGCGATCGGCGGTCGAGGGCGACGCGAAGAGCCTTTGCTTGCGCCGCGCGCCGATTCCGGGTTCACTCGCGCAAAAATCGGGGGGGGCAGGCATGGCGACCGAACGGCAGCGGATCTGGGGCTGGTATTTCTTCGACTGGGCCAGTCAGCCCTACAACACGCTGCTGCTGACCTTCGTCTTCGGCCCCTATTTCGCCGAGATCGCCCGCGGCCATTACATGGGCGCGGGGCTTGACGAAGAGGCCGCCAAGGCCGCCGCACAGGCCTACTGGGGCTGGGGGCTGGCCGTTGCATCGTTCTCCATCGCGGTGCTGGCCCCGATCCTCGGCGCCATGGCCGACAGCACCGGGCGCAGGCTGGTCTGGGTCTGGACCTTCTCGGCCTTCTACGTCGTGGGGTCCGCCGGCCTGTGGTGGGTTGCACCGGGCGGGGGCGAGGGGATGCTGTTCTGGGCAGTCTGCCTGTTCGGCCTGGGCTTCATCGGGATGGAGTTCGCCACGATCTTCACCAATGCGCTGATGCCCTCGCTGACCCAGGCCGACGATCTGGGGGCGATCTCGGGATCGGGCTTCGCCTTCGGCTATCTCGGCGGGCTGCTGGCGCTGATCGTGATGCTGCTGTTCTTCGCCGAAGGGGCGGACAGCGGGCGGACCCTGCTCGGCACGCCGCCCCTCTTCGGTCTCGACCCCGAGGCGCGCGAGGGCACGCGCTTTGTCGGGCCCTTCACGGCGCTCTGGTATGCCGTCTTCATGATCCCCTTCTTCCTCTGGGTGAAGGAACCGCATACCGACCGCCGCCCGCTGCACCTGGGCCGCGCCTTCGCCAGCCTGCGCGACCTGATCGGGTCCCTGCGCTACCGCAAGAGCCTGTCGGCCTATCTGGCCTCGTCGCTGTTCTACCGCGATGCGCTGAACGCGCTTTACGGCTTTGGCGGGGTCTATGCCTCGGGTGTGCTTGGCTGGTCGATCATCCAGATCGGCATCTTCGGCATCGTCGGCGCCGTGACCGCGATGATCGCCGCCTGGATCGGCGGGCGGGCCGACCGCGCCTACGGGCCAAAGCCGGTTATCGCCGTGTCGATCCTGGTGCTGATCCTCGTCTGCCTCATCATCGTCGGCATGACCCGCGAAAGCCTCTGGGGCCTCGCGCTCGACCCCGCCTCGTCGATGTCGGACCGGATCTTCTTTGCCTGCGGGGCGCTGATCGGCGCCGCCGGCGGCTCGCTTCAGGCGGCAAGCCGGACGATGATGGCGCGCCACACCACCCCCGACCGCGCCACCGAAGCCTTCGGACTGTTCGCACTGTCCGGCAAGGTCGCAAGCTTCATGGCACCCACCCTGATCGCACTGGCCACCACGATCAGCGGATCGCAGCGGATCGGCATCGCGCCGCTGATCCTGTTGTTCCTGATCGGCCTGAGCCTGCTGGGATTCGTCAAACCGAAAGGCGAGTTGTCCGCATGACCCTGCTCCGCATCGCCCTGCTGGCCTGCCTGCTGGCAGCCCCTGCCCAGGCCGAGAAGCTTGCCAACCAGCTGTTCGGCGCCATGTCCGCGCCGTCGCGACAGGACCCGATGCCCATCGGTTCCTACGCGCGGGGCTGCGCGGCGGGGCTGGTGCAGCTGCCCGAGACCGGGCCGACCTGGCAGGCGATGCGGCTGTCGCGCAACCGGAACTACGGCCAGCCCGAGATGGTGCAGTTCCTGATCGACCTGTCGCAGACCGCGCGCGACATCGGCTTTGGCCGGGGCCTCTACATCGGCGACATCAGCCAGCCGCGCGGCGGACCAATGACCTCGGGCCACGCCAGCCACCAGATCGGCCTGGACGCCGACATCTGGATGCTGCCGCCGCAAAGCCTGTCGCTCAGTGTCGCTGCGCGCGAGACGATCAGCTCGATCCCGGTGCGCTCGGCCGACCAGCGGTCGGTGACCGAAAACTGGACGAAGGTCCATCACCGCCTGCTGAAGGAGGCCGCCAGCGACCCGCGGGTGGACCGCATCTTCGTGGCGGCGGCCGTCAAGATCGAGATGTGCAAGACCGCGAAGAAATCCGACAGGAAATGGCTTCAGAAGATCCGGCCCGTGGCCGGGCATGACACCCATTTCCATGTGCGCCTGAAATGCCCCGCCGGCGCGCGGCTCTGCGAGACGCAGAAGCCCACGGTGAACGAGCTGTCCAAGGGCGGCGACGGCTGCGACGAGACCCTGACCTGGTGGGTGACGGACTACCTGAACCCGCCCAAGCCGGGGGCGAAGAAGCCCAGGGAGGACGGCGCACCCAAAAAGAAGGGCCCGCGCGAGTTCACCATGGCCGACCTGCCGAAACAGTGCCAGGCGGTGCTGGCCTCGGACTGAGGTTGACTGCGGCCCGCGCCGGGTATAGGTCGCGGTCGCCCCGCCCCGGGGCCAAGTCTCCGCGACCTTGCCAAAACGGAACACAGCATGCGCATCCTGATCCCCGGCGTTCTCGCCATGGCGGCCATCGTCGTCGCTTCCAACATCCTCGTCCAGTTTCCGCTTGGGGCCTTCCTGACCTGGGGGGCGCTCACCTACCCCTTCGCCTTTCTCGTCACCGACCTGACCAACCGCCTGCAGGGCCCTGCCGCCGCCCGGCGCGTCGTGCTGGCGGGGTTTGCCGCGGGGATCCTCTGTTCCTTCGTCGGCACGCAGATCACGGGCGAGTTCGGCCCGCTCGTCACCTTGCGCATCGCGCTGGGATCGGGCCTGGCCTTTCTTTTCGCCCAGCTTCTGGACGTGGCCGTGTTCGACCGGCTGCGGCAGGGGTCGTGGTGGAAGGCGCCGCTGGTCTCCACCCTCCTGTCCTCGACGCTGGACACGGCGCTGTTCTTCACCATCGCCTTCTCGGCCACGCTGACCTTCCTGGAGCCG
>JBKBRG010000383.1:0-3075 GCA_046292325.1 Tabrizicola sp. | reverse complement strand
TTCACGGTCTGCGATTCGATGATCGAGGGGAAGTGCTGCGGGATCAGATCCTTGGCGGCCTCGGTCAGGTCCACGAAGTGGTCGGCCAGCTGCGGCGCCCAGATCACGTCGGTCTGGTAGAGGTCGATGTCGGTCGCGCCGGCGGCGAGCCACAGGCGATACTGGCCGAACTGGTCGGTGGTCGAAGCCGGCATCGGCACCAGCGTGACGGTGTGGCCGGTCGCTTCCTCCCACGGCTTGACCAGCGTCTTGAAGTTCTCGACGGCGTTGCCGACCGCGCCGGAGACATAGAACAGTTCTTCTGCCGCGACCGGAGCGCCGAACGCGGCAAGCATGGCTGCGGTTGCGGTCGCGCGCAGGGCGCCGCCTTTCATGATGGTCATTGGTTTTCCTCCCTGGGGCCGCCGGTGTGGCATGCCTTCTTCGGTGCAAAACGTCCGGGAGATCCCGAAACGTTTCGGAAAAGATAGTCTCCAAAGCGCTTTCGGTCAACGATTCGATGTCGGTCAACGGTCGGCGGGAGGGGCGACCGAATTGCGCTCGATGAAGCTGTAGCTGCCGATGCGTTGCAGTCCGGCCAGCGGCTTGCCCGCGATCGCTCCGGCCAGGCAATCGGCCAGCGGCTCCCAGCTGTCGCGCAGCGGGGCCTTGGTCACGGTCAGCGCCGGAAAGAAGGCCGAGGCGCGCAGGGTCGGCAATTCGTCGTCATGCGCCACGACCGAGACATCGCCCGGCACCGAAAGCCCAAGCGCGGCAAGGGCCTGATAGGCCCCGCGGGCCAGGCGGACGTTGCCGCAGACGATCGCCGTCGGACGCGGGGCGTTGCCCGAAAAGAGGCGGATGGTGCCGGTCAGACCCTGCGCCTCGTCCATGTCGCCGTTCAGGTGCAACTCGGGGATGTGCGGTATCCCGGCAGCCCCGAGGGCGCGCAGATAGCCCGCCTCGCGCCTGCTGACATAGCTTCGCCCGGCGATCCCGTTCAGGAAGGCGATCCGCCGATGCCCGCGCGCCAGGAGATGTTCGGTCAGGTCATGGGCAAGCTGTTCATTTTCAATGTCAAAGTAGGGATAATCGATGACTTCCCCGCTGCGGCCGTGGACGACGAAGGCGATTCCGGCCCGGCGCAGGAAGTCGATCCTCGGGTCCCGGTCCATCGGGTCGATCAGGACGAAGCCGTCCAGAAGCGCCGTGCCGATCAACTTCTGATAGACCGGAAGCGGCGGTTCCTGTTCGGCCATGATGTGCAGGACGAACTGCATCCCCCGGCCCGAGAACTGGGCCGACAGGCCGGCGACAACCTCCATGAAGATGCCGTCCTGGCCGATGTTCCGGTGCTGCGGAACCACGAGGCCGACGATGCCGGACCGGCCCGAGACCAGTTTGCGGGCCGATACGTTCGGGTGGTAGTTCATCGCCCGCGCCGTGGCCTTGACGCGCAGCCGGGTTTCCTCGCTGACGTCGGAATGATCGTTCAGCGCCCGGCTGACCTGGGTGATCGACAGGTCGAGACTGCGGGCAATGTCCTTCAGCGTGGCCATGATCGGTTCAGTCGGATCCAAACCCCTTTGACTGCCATCCGAAACATTTCGGAACCAAAAGGCAACGGTTTTCTGTCCGGACGGCTGCGGCGGATGCGGTGGCCCCCGGGCTGCCCGGCGGGCCGCCGGCTGGTGCCAGTGCGTGCGGCGGCCCGTCTCGACTTCGCCGCTGGTTGAGCGGGCCGCAAGCGCCGGCTTACAGCGCCGTTGACAGCCCCACCTCAGGCGGGACAAGCTTTCCGGACACGGCCTGACGCTGACAACGTGCTGTTACATGGGCATTGCAATGAGGGGGTCAGCGCGCCCGCGTGAACGACAAGGATCCGGGGACAGCTCGCGCCTCTGGAACATCAAACTGGGAGACCAACCGTGAAACATGACACCTACGCCTTCAGCCGCCGCCGGTTCCTGAAGGGTTCGGCCGTTGGGGCCGGCATCCTTGCCGCCCCGGCCATCATCTCGTCGAAGGCGCTTGCCTCGTCGGGCGAACTGAACTTCACCGGCTGGGCCGGCTATCCGCTGTTCCAGGAAAAGATCTTCCCGACCTTCGAAGCCGCGACCGGCATCAAGGTCAACTTCAAGGAACTGCCCGACCAGGACACGATGTTCGCCGAGGCCAAGGTCGCGCTGGAAGCCGGCGGCATCGACGTGATCGAGCCGACGATCGACCGCTGGGGCGGCTGGAATGCGAACGGCCTGCTGCAGCCGTGGGATGAATCGAAACTGGCGATGGACAACTACCTGCCGGGCCTGGCCGACGGTTCGGCGGGTGAGCGCAGCCGTGCCGATGGCAAGCTGTTCTACGTGCCCTCGAACTGGGGCACCGAGGCGCTGGTGGTGAACGAGGCCGAGGCCAAGCTGTCCTCGCCGCCCTCGCTGGGCGACCTGTTCAACCCGGAAAACCCGGCCGTTCTGCGCCCGCATTCGACGCTGGCCGCGATGGGCCGCTGGCTGGACGCCCAGGGCAAGCTGCCGCGCCCGTGGATGGACGGCTACACCGACATGGCGGCGATGACCGAACTGTGGGACATCGCGCTGGCCGAGGCGATCAAGGCCAAGGGCAACGTGGTGCAGTGGTGGTCGGGCGAGAACGAGGCCAATGCCGGCTTCACCGCCAACGGTGCCACCATCGGCCTGTGCTGGGATTCGACCGGCTTCAACCTGCGCAACGACGGCTACAAATACATCGCCCCGGTGGAGGGCGCCTTCGCCTGGCATCAGGGCCTGGTGCTGATGAAGAACGCCAAGAACGTCGAGCAGGCCCATGAATTCGCCAAGTGGGCCTCGACCCCGGAAGGTTCGGCGCTCTGGGCGACCGCCTTCTCGTCGAACCCGGTCGGCAAGGGCTCGGACAAGTTCATGTCGCCCGAGGTCTCGGCCTATTATGCCGGCACCTTCAACGACGAGGCGCTGAAGAAGCTGTGGTGGTGGCCGGAACAGTCGGCCGAGTTCATCGCCAAGCGGACCGAATACGCCGACAAGTACAAGGCGGCCTGATCGCCGTCCTGCCGCGATCCACGCCGGGCCCCAGCGGCCC
>JBKBRG010000382.1:0-3085 GCA_046292325.1 Tabrizicola sp. | reverse complement strand
GACCTGCCCCGCTGGCTTGACTGGTTCAACCGATCACGACCACACTCCGCTCTCAACGGCACATCGCCCCTCGCAAGGGTGAACAACCTGATGAGAACTCACACCTAGCCGTCGGTCGGCCCCGCCTCCGCGGCCCGGCGATAGTGGCTGACGGTGGTCTCGATCAGCGCCGACAGCCGCGCGCACCCGGCCGGGGCCCCCGGCTGCCGGGCCAGCGCGGCCGCCAGGTCCGGCAAGCGCCCGCAGCGGTCCGCCGTGTCGATCAGCGAGGCGACCAGCGTCGGGCTGTAGGGCGCTTCGGCAAAGGCCTCGGGCCTCAGCTCTCCTGGCCACCACGGCACGAACCGCGCCAGCGCGGCGACCGCCTGCTGCACCAGGACCGGCGACAGGTCCTCGCCGCCCAGGATCACCCGGAAGGCGCCGTGGAACTCGGGCAGGCGTCCCGGCATGGTCGCCGGCAGCCGCCCGAACAGCGGCAGCCTGTCCCTGACCGTGAAATCCTCGCGGTAAAGCATGGCATCGACCGCGTTGTGATCGCGGATCGACACCCGCGCCGGGGCCTCGAAGAAGGGAACGAACACCTTTCCCAACTCCTCGCGCCGCCGGGCATCGGGAACCGTTCTCTCGGCCCAGTCGCGGAACTCGCCGGCCACGAAGTTCATCACCTCGGGAGCCAGATAGGCCAGCGCGATGCCCTTGATCGCCGCGTCCGGGGCCAGGGGCCCGGCCAGCCGCAGGCTGCGCCAGGCGAAGGGGCTGTGCGACAGCCGCGCCATGGCCCGCACGCCCTGCCACAGGGTCGCGCCCGGGTCCGCCGATGCCGCGCTGCCGGCCAGCGACAGGACCAGCACCAGGGCCAGCCGCGCCGGCCAGAGCTGCCCCGACTGCTCGGCGGCAACGGCAAAGACCCATTGCAGCCTTTCGCGCCGCTCGGGGTCCGCCAGCCAGTCCCGCACCGCCGCGCGCAGACCCGCTGCAAGATCGGGGCCGAGGTCCGGGGCATGGCAGGCCGTCGCCGCCTGAAGCGCCGCGACCGACAGGCCCTGCAACGCTTCGGCCGTCATCCCGCCCGAGGGCGACAGCGGCGCAGCCCTGTCCGGGATCGCATCCAGCAGCAGTCGCGCCAGCCGCGGCGCCTGGCCCGCCACCAGTTCCAGCTTCAGCTCGGCAAAGCGCAGCGACACCTGCTCGGCGGACATCGCGGAATCGTCCGGGGGTTCGGCCCCGGCCGCCTCCTCGATTGCCGCGCGTTCCTGGCCTTCCGACATCTGCACCTTCCGCCGCCGGTCGCGCGCGCCGCGCTGCACGGCGCCCGGGGCCAGGGTTTCGACCGCCCTGCGGCTGACCACCCTGCCCCGGGCATCGCGGAACCGGTCGCGCGCGAAGTCCAGATCGTCCACGAAAACGCCCAGATGATCGGCCAGCCGCCGCAGCAGATCGGGGTCGCGGGGCAGGCTGGCCGGATCGGCCAGGGCGCGGTAATAGACCGCCTCCAGATCCGCTTCCGGCTCGCCACGCGCGGCCCGGACCTCGAACCAGGCCGCCGCCGCCCCGGCCACCGCCTTCGCCCTCGGGTCCTGAAGGATCTGCGGCAACATCCGCCGGCGCAGATCGGGCAGATGCTCGACCCGATCCGCCGCGCCCGGAACCGGCCGCACCAGCCAGACCATGTCGGCCAGCCTGTCGAACAGCGCCCTGGCCTCGACCCCGGTCAGATCCGCCCGCAGGCCGCAGGGGCCGGCCAGCACCTCGCGGATCAGCTCGGGCGTCACCTCGCGCAGCACCAGTCCGGGGCTGGCCACCGCCTGCAACTCCCGCGTCGGCAGCCGGTCCAGGATGCGCGAGAACAGGAAGGCCTGCCGCAACTCGCCGTCCAGCCGGCCCCGCGCCTCGGACGGCCCCTCCTGGACCAGCGCGGTCAGGTCCGCATGCGCGTCGCGCCCCTCGCGGCCCAGGCTTTCGGCAAAGCGCGCGATCATCATCAGCGTCAGCGGATCCGATCCGAAGACCTCGACCAGCCGGGGCACCAGGTCGTCGCCCTCGATCGACCGCGACCGGAACTGGTCGCGCAGCAGCGCCCGCCCGGCCTGGGTTCCCAGATCGCCCAGCCGCAGCACGCCCTGCACCGCAAGCCCCGGCAGATGGGCCGGCGGGATCGTGCCCGCCTCGCGCCCCGACAGGATGACCCTGGGCATCAGCCGCTGGCGGCCGACCAGCGCGATCCAGTCGGCGATCAGCCCGACCCGGTATTCCCCCACGATCAGCGCCTCCTCGAAGGTGTCGAAGATCAGCACCAGCCGGATCGGCGCAGCGCCGCCCTCTTCCGTCAGGATCTCGTTCAGCGCCGTCAGGCTGGCCACGACAGCACTCGCCTCGCGGCCGGGATCGACAGTCTCGCTGCCCGCCGCCACGCCGCCGCGCAGGGTCTGCCGGATCGCCGACAGCCTTTCGTCCAGGTCGGCCCGCTGTTCGCCGACCTGGCGCAGGAGTTCCTGGGTCAGCGCCACCCGGTGCCCGGCGCGCAGGGCGGGCTGGTCCAGGTCGAACACCACCCGCAGGATGGACCGGTCGCGCCCGAGACGCCGCCGCAGGGCCTCGAGCAGCGCCGACTTCCCGCTGCCGCCCAGCCCGGACAGGATCACCGTGGGCGGCGCGCTGCTTGCGGTGGCGACAGGTGCGTCCGGCAGGACCAGCGGAGGGATGCGGACCCGCCCCGCAGTGGCGAAATCCGCAAGCGCCGACAGTTCGGCCCTGCGGCCACGCAACTTCCAGCCCAGGATCTGCCGGCTGGCCGCAAGCTTGTCGGACTGGACGGCCAGGCGCGCCAGCCGCCGTGCCAGGCCCGGTTCGGCGGCCCAGCCCTCAAGCGCGACCTTGGCATTCTGCAACAGCTCCAGCGCCTGCATCAGGCTCAACAGCGCGGGCAGCTCCGCTTCCCCGGGCCGGGTCCGGCGCGGCCGGGCAATGGCCGGCGCAGCCCGCCCGCCCTGAAGCAGAAGCCGCAGCGAACGGGCCAGCGCATCGTCCCCCGGCGCGGGCAGGCCCGCCAGCAGCGCCCGCCGGGCCTCGCCCGAGGGCAGCCGCG
>JBKBRG010000381.1:0-3093 GCA_046292325.1 Tabrizicola sp. | reverse complement strand
CCCGCGTCGCCTGCGAGACCTTCGCCACCACGAACCGCGTGGTGGTGGGGGGCGAGGTCGGCCTGTCCTCGAAGGACGCGACCCAGGCGATGATGCGCCGGATCGACGGCATCGTGCGCGACTGCGTGCGCGACATCGGCTACGAGCAGAAGAAGTTCCATTGGGAAAAGATCAAGGTTCACAACTACATCCACGAACAGTCGGCCCATATCGCCCAGGGGGTCGATCGTGACGGGGCGGGGGACCAGGGGATCATGTTCGGCTATGCCACGCTGGAGACGCCGGACTACATGCCGGCGCCGATCCAGTATGCCCATGCGATCCTGCGCCGCCTGGCCGAGGCGCGGAAATCGGGTGCGGAACCGACGCTCGGGCCCGATGCGAAAAGCCAGCTGACCCTGCGCTATGCCAACGGCAAGCCGGTCGAGGTGACCTCGATCGTGCTGTCGACCCAGCACACGTCCAAGCGCCAGACCTCGAAGGTCATCCGCAGGATCGTGGAGCCCTACATCCGCGAGGTCCTGCCCGACGGCTGGATCACCCGCAAGACCGAATGGCATGTGAACCCGACCGGGACCTTCGTGATCGGCGGGCCGGATGGCGACGCCGGCCTCACGGGGCGCAAGATCATCGTCGATACCTACGGCGGGGCGGCCCCGCATGGCGGCGGCGCGTTTTCGGGCAAGGACCCGACCAAGGTCGACCGCTCGGCCGCCTATGCCGCGCGCTATCTGGCAAAGAACGTGGTCGCGGCGGGGCTGGCCGAGCGCTGCACCTTGCAGGTCAGCTATGCCATCGGCGTGGCGAAGCCCCTGTCGATCTATGTCGACACCCACGGCACGGGCGAGGTCGAGGCGGCGCGGATCGAAAAGGCCGTGGCCGAGGTCATGGACCTGACCCCGCGCGGCATCCGCACGCATCTGGACCTGAACAAGCCGATCTATCAGCGCACCGCGGCCTACGGCCATTTCGGCCGCGCCCCGGAAGCGGACGGCGGTTTCAGCTGGGAGAGGACCGACCTGGTCGAGGCGCTGAGGAAGGCGGTCTGATCCGGGCGGGCCGTCCTTGTGGCATCGAGCCACGCGGACGGCGTCGCCAGTTCCGGCTCCGGTCGCGCTTGACCCTTCGCGCCCGCTCTGCTTGAAGGCCCCGGATCAAACCGGGGCCTATCTCATGTCGGACGCGGGCGAACACCGCAATTTCTATGGCCGGATCCACGGCAAGACCCTGCGGGCACGGCAGAAGGCGGACCTGGAGACCGGGCTCGCCGCCCTTTCCCTGAAGGGTGTGACGCGGGACGAAAACCCGTCGCGCGCCAGGCTCGACCTTGGGTTCACCGGCGGACGGCCCCTGTGGCTGGAGGTCGGCTTCGGTGGGGGAGAACACCTTGTCCACATGGCCGCCCGCAATCCGGACATCTTCCTCATTGGCTGCGAGCCCTTCGTGAACGGCGTCGCCATGCTGCTCGGCAAGCTGCGTGACGGCAGGATCGGCAATGTCGCGATCCACCCCGGCGACGTGCGCGACCTGTTCGACGTGCTGCCCGACGCCTGCCTGTCGAAGGTCTTCCTCAACTACCCCGACCCCTGGCCCAAGGCCCGCCACCACCGTCGCCGCTTCGTCACGCCGGGATACCTCTTGCCCCTGGCCCGCGCCTGCGCCCGAGGCGCCGAGTTCCGCGTGGCCACCGACATTCCCGACTATGTCCGCCAGACGCTGGAGGAGGTGCCCCCCGCCGGATTCGAGCTGATCCGCGAGGCGGGTCCGGGCGAGGCCTGGGAGGACTGGCTCTCCACCCGCTATGAACAGAAGGCGCTGCGCGAAGGTCGGCGCCCGCATTACCTGACCTTCCGCCGGTCGATGTGACCGGATGAGCATCTGGAAAAGGGCAGCCCCGCATGTCTTGCTCTTTTCCCAAATACTCCCCCCGGAGGGTCCGCACTTTGCCATCCGGCGCGGCGTTCCGGCGATGGACCCCGCCCACCGCTTGCGCTATCAGGCGTGCCGGAATGCAAGGGAGACCCAGATGTCCGGCCACGGTGAAGCGCAACCGATGAAATCCCGCAAGTCGGGGCCCTTGCAGGGTGTGGCCGAGGTCCCGGGCGACAAGTCGATCAGCCACCGGAGCCTGATCTTCGGCGCGCTGGCCGTGGGAGAGACCAGGATCACGGGCCTGCTGGAAGGCCAGGACGTGCTGGACACGGCCAAGGCGATGCGGGCCTTCGGGGCGACGGTGACGCGGCAGGGCGAGGGCGTCTGGACCGTGAACGGCGTCGGCGTCGGCGGCTTTCGCGAGCCGGAGGACGTGATCGACTGCGGCAACTCGGGCACCGGGGTGCGGCTGATCATGGGCACCATGGCGACCACGCCGATCACGGCGACCTTCACCGGGGACGCATCCTTGCGCAAGCGGCCGATGGGCCGGGTGACCGATCCGCTGAGCCTTTTCGGCGCGCGCGCCCATGGCCGGCAGGGCGGCCGTCTGCCGATGACCGTCGTCGGCGCGGCGAACCCGGTGCCGGTGCGCTATGCCCTTCCGGTGGCCAGCGCGCAGGTCAAGTCGGCGGTGCTGCTTGCCGGCCTCAACGCCCCCGGCGAGACGGTGGTGATCGAACGCGAACCCACGCGGGACCATTCGGAACGGATGCTTCTCGGTTTCGGCGCGAAGTTGCAGGTCGAGAAGACCGCCGAGGGCCATGTCATCACCCTGGCCGGCCAGCCCGAGCTGCGCCCGCAGACCGTGGCCGTGCCGCGCGACCCCTCCAGCGCCGCCTTCCCGGTCGCTGCGGCGCTGATCGTCGAGGGCTCCGACATCCTGGTGCCCGGTGTCAGCCAGAACCTGACCCGGAACGGCCTTTACCTGACGCTGGTCGAGATGGGCGCCGACATCGAGTTCCTGAACCCGCGCGAGGAAGGCGGCGAGCCGGTGGCGGATCTGCGCGTCCGCTTCAGCGGTGCGATGCAGGGTATCGAGGTTCCGCCGGAACGCGCGCCCAGCATGATCGACGAATATCCCATCCTGTCGGTGGTCGCGGCCTTCTCGACCGGCCGGACGGTGATGCGGGGCGTGAAGGAGCTGCGGGTCAAGGAAAG
>JBKBRG010000380.1:0-3096 GCA_046292325.1 Tabrizicola sp. | reverse complement strand
GGAATGTGCCCTCGGAGTTCCAGCGGATGTCGGCGTCGATGCCGCGCACGGCAAGGTTCATCTTGCACAGCCGCCAGGTGGTGTAGTTCGACTCCTGCCCGTAGATGGCGATGTCGCCCAGACGGCCGCCGTGCGCCTCGACGAACTTCTCCGACTGCACGAACATGCCGCCCGAGCCGCAGCAGGGGTCATAGACGCGGCCCTTGTAGGGTTCCAGCATCTCGACCATGGTGCGGACGACCGAGCGGGGGGTGTAGAACTCGCCGCCGCGCTTGCCCTCAGAGCCTGCGAACTGGCCGAGGAAATATTCATAGACACGGCCAAGCAGGTCGCGCGCCTTGTCCTTGCCCTCGCCCAGCGCGATGCCCGAGATCAGGTCGATGAGTTCGCCCAGCATGACGGCGTTGAGGGCCGGGCGGCCGTAGTCCTTGGGCAGGACGCCCTTGAGGGACGGGTTGACCTTCTCGATGGCGATCATCGCCTCGTCGATCAGGCGCCCGATGGTGGGCTGCTTGGCATTGGCCTGCAGATGCGACCAGCGCGCCTCCGGCGGCACCCAGAAGATGTTGTCGGCGAGGTATTCGTCGGGATCCTCGGCGCCTTCGGGGTATTCGGCCAGCAGCGCCCGGCGCTTCAACTCGAACCCGTCCGAGATATGCTTGAGGAAGATCAGGCCGAGGGCGACGTGCTTGTAATCGCTGGGCTCCATGTTGCCGCGCAACTTGTCGGCGGCTTTGAAAAGGGCGGCTTCAATGCCGAGGTCGGAGCCATTGTCGATTGATGCCATTGTGAAATCTGCCCCCCTTGTAAGTCTTTTCCAGACGGTATTTCAGCCGGAGGGCGAAATCTAGCCGCTAACAACGGCTTGGCTGTGATCTTTCCCACGGCCGCGCCTTCGGCATCGCCCCTGTCACCTCGACCTCCCGCAACATCCCGCCCACGATCAGCCCCTCGCGGATCCAGCCCAGCGCCTGCCACCAGTCGTCATAGCCGCGCCGGGCGGCCTCGATCTGCTGCGGATGCGGCGAGAACGTAACCGGACATGCCAGGATGTCGATGGTCTTCCATGTGGCGGGTGTGCCCGCGCCACGCACGCGTATACGCTCGGTGCCCACGACGATGGTCCCCGCGTGCATGCCGTGTTGGTTCTGCTTCACGATTGTCGGCACGCAGCGCGGGATGGCGCCGGGCATCCAGTCGGGGGTCAGCCCGGCCCTGGCCAGTTCGGCGACGCGGATCGCCATGCGCTTGCCGCCGAGGCTGTCGGGGATCCCGGCGACGGTGGCGGCGATGACCTCGGCGTCCTCGTGCGTGTAGCCGCCGATCTTGTGCTGGCCGCCGTCGATCTTGCAGCCCAGCACGGCGCGCTGGAGGAGGACGTATTCCAGGCCGAATCCGAAGCCTTCCTCCGTGACGTCCGGTGGCAACGGAAGCTCCAACTGCGCCTGTTCGATCCGGAACGCCCATTCCAGCGCCGCCTGCACGCCCAGCGCGCGCTTGATCCTGGTGCCGCTGACGCGGCCGTGGAAACTCATGGCTGCAATCCTTCAAGGAAATCCATCTGGGCCGGGCGCTGGGCCTGGTCCGTCGGTCGCCAGATCCACGGGCCCGAGGCCATGGGCAGCTGCGAGAGAGCGCCACGCATGTGCTGCTGCCAGAGGGTGAACTCCGTTGCCGAGCAGACGCAGAGCGTGTGCCCGATGGGCCAGCCCATCAGCCATCCGACGAAGAGCGGGTTCAGCCGCCGCCGAGACCGGCCCTTCAGGATCCGCCGCGAGACGACGCGCCCATGCGAGGCAATCATCGAAGCCCAGAGCGGGCGCGAGATCGGGGCGTGCGGCGAGAACCGAAGCCCATCCGGCGAGGTCGCCGGGGCCGGGTGGGTGAAGCCCTGTTCCGCCCGGTAGTGCAGCAGGTCCATCCGGGACTTGCCGTCGCTGCGGGTGATGCTGGCCTCGGAGCTGCCCTTCCAGTTCTGGGCCGCCGGTGTCGGCCAATGGTTCGGCAGGGCTTTCGCGATGCCCAGTGCCAGCGCCTCGGCCTTCCGGGTGAAGTCGCTGTTCCCGGCCGGGTTGTAGCGGCCGGTGCCGGGATGCAGGCTCATCGGTGTGGGCCAGGATGAAGATCCGCAGCCGTTCATGCGGCGCACCGACCTCTGCCGCCGAGAACAGGCCCGCCGCAGGCGTGTAGCCCAATTCCCAAAGCTCTCGCAGGACGGTCTCAAGCCCGAGGGTGACGTGACCGGCGACGTTTTCGAGGAACACCCATTCGGGGAGGCATTCCCCGATGACCCGGGCAACATCGGGCCAGAGGTGGCGCGGGTCGTCGGCGCCGCCGCGCTTTCCCGCCGCGCTGAAGGGCTGGCAAGGATAGCCTGCGAGGACGGCATTGAAGGCGCCGCGGAAGGGCCGGGCGTCGAAGCTTCGCAGGTCGGTCCAGATCGGGGCTGGGGCAAAGTATCCTGCGCGCTGGGCGGCCATGAGGACTGCCCTTGGCCAGTCCTCCCATTCGACGAAGGCGCGGGTGTGATAGCCGGGTTCGGCGAGCATAAGGCCCAGATCAAGGCCTCCGCCGCCTGCGCAGAGGGAGAGTCCGTGCCGGGGACGAAGCACCATGCCATTCACCGCACCCCGCGCTCGCGCAGACGCTCGGCCGTGACCAGCCCCCGAGCCAGCATGGCGTCGCGCATCGTGTTGCTGATCGCGCTGACCGGCAGATAGCGGTCGGAATTGACCAGATCGGCGTAGAAGGCGGGCAGGTCGGTGATCGGCTTCGCGGCCGGGGGAGGGGGCACCTTGGGTTTCCGCCGTTTCCGCTCGACATCTTCGACCTTGCGCTGGGCGGCGCGCTGCATCGCCCGGTCCAGCGCCTTCGGCCCATCAGGCGGTTCCGGATGCTCCTGGCGGCTGGCCTCGGCCGTAGCGATGATCTCCGCCTCGCTCAGGCCCAGTTCGTCGCGCCAGCGCTGGACGTGAAGCCGGGGCGGCCAGCCTTGCCACCAGCCGGGCAGGGCGTCGGGGTCGAGGCCGAGTGCTGCGAGCAGATCCCTAAAAACCTCATCGGAAATCGGCGCGCGCGCTTGCGCGCCCTCCTCCT
>JBKBRG010000379.1:0-3110 GCA_046292325.1 Tabrizicola sp. | reverse complement strand
AAAGCTATCTGCGCAACTGATGCCGTGCGGGGCGGGTCCGGACCCGCCCCGTCCCTCTCCTGCGGCAGGTGCGGGATGTGCGAGAGAGGAAACAAAATTTCGCACAGATAAAAATCTTCTCGCCTTGCGGCCGAGTCCGTGCTTTTCTCGGTCGCATCGGGGCGCGGGTCAAGGCCCCGGCTGACACGACATCGGACCGCAGGAAGGAGGCCACCGGAAGCAGCAACGGGGCGGATGCCGTCCACAAGCCGAAGCACACACTGCATGCCGGGTGGAAGGGCAAGCGGGTAGATCTGCCCACGGCCCGGACATGTTGTCCTACAGGAGAGAGGGAATGACGACTGAAACTGGATCGGGCCAGATGGTCCGGGCGCTGACGTGGAAGGGCGCCTTCTGGGTTGCGGCGGGTGTGCCCCCGCTGGTGCTGTTCTCGATCGGCGGTATTGCCGGAACGACGGGGAAGCTGGCCTTTCTGGTCTGGATCATCTCGATGGTGATGGGCTTCCTGCAAAGCTTCACCTATGCCGAGATGGCAGGGATGTTCGGCAACAAGTCGGGCGGCACCTCGGTCTATGGCGCGACGGCCTGGCTGCGCTATGGCAAGCTGATCGCGCCGCTGTCGGTCTGGTGCAACTGGTTCGCCTGGTCGCCGGTGCTGTCGCTGGGCTGTGCCATCGCGGCGGGCTACATCCTGAACGCGCTGTTCCCGATCCCCCTGGCCGACAGTCAGCCGGTGCTGGACTGGGTGGCGGCGAACATCGCCAACTATACGGCCGAGACGCAGGCAGTCGTCGACTACATGGCGGCCAACGCGGGCGTGGCCGTCGAGGACGCGATCAAGGCTGTCGCCGCGGCGGATGGCGTGGCGGCGCTGACCCCGGCCTTCCGGGTCTGGGAAGCCTTCCAGATCAGCGTTCCGGGGCTTGGGACCCTGCACTTCAACTCGACCTTCGTGATCGGCGTGATCCTGATGCTGATCATCCTGTTCATCCAGGAACGCGGCATCGCCTCGACTGCCAATGCGCAGAGGTGGCTGGCGATCATCGTGCTGATCCCGCTGCTGCTGGCCGGCCTCGTCCCCCTGCTGAACGGGTCGATCAACTGGATGAACGTGACCAACCTGGTGCCGCCGACGGCGGCCTATTCCGGGGTGGATGGCGAATGGAACATCGGGGGCTGGACGCTTTTCCTCGGCGGCCTCTACATCGCGGCCTGGTCGACCTACGGTTTCGAGACGGCGGTCTGCTATACCCGCGAACTGAAGGACCCCAGGCGCGACACGTTCCGGGCGATCTTCTATTCCGGTCTTCTGTGCGTGGCCTTCTTCTTCCTGATCCCCTTCTCCTTCCAGGGGGTCTATGGCGTCGAGGGCATGCTTGCGACCGGCATCGTTGACGGGACCGGCGTGGGCGAGGCGATGGGCAACATGATCGGCGGCGGGCCCGTCATCACCCAGATCTTCGTGATCCTGATGATCCTGGCGCTGTTCCTGGCGATCATGACCGCGATGGCCGGGTCGTCGCGCACGCTGTATCAGGGGTCGCGTGACGGGTGGCTGCCGAAATATCTGGGCGAGGTGAACAGCCATGGCGCGCCCCGCAACGCGATGTGGACCGACTTCACCTTCAACGTGATCCTCCTGGCGCTGGCCTCGGACGTGGGCGGCTATTTCTACGTCCTCGCCATCTCGAACGTCGGCTACATCCTGTTCAACTTCCTGAACCTGAACGCCGGCTGGATCCACCGCATCGACAGCGCCCACATGGAGCGGCCCTGGAAGGCGCCGACATGGCTGATCGGGCTGAACACGATCCTTGCCTTCGTCAACATCCTGTTCCTCGGCGCCGGTGCCAAGGTCTGGGGCTACGAGAACGCGCTGTGGTCCGGCCTGGTCTTCGCAGCCTTCATCTTCCCGGTGTTCTGGTATCGCCACTATGTCGTGGACAAGGGCAAGTTCCCCAGGGAAGCCTATGACGACCTTGGCCTGCCCTATGGCGAGCTGGGCGAACGCAAGGCCGGGTTCCTGCCCTATCTGGCCCTGGTCGCCGGGGCGGCCGTGATGCTGTGGGCGAACTGGTTCTTCGTTCTGCCCGCCTGAACCCCCTTGAGACGAAACGGAATAGGCCGCCGCATCGGGCGGCCTTTTTTCTGGGCAGATGTTTTCTGAGAAGAAAGATTGTTGCACTTCATTATTGCTTTCTGGCGGGAATCGCCTGAGACTGGCGAAAAATCAGAACCCACTGGGAGGGACTGCGCATGACGAATTCCTGGCGTTTCTCGGCACTGATGGACCGGCACCGGGCCCTCGGCTCGAACCTGGAAGACTGGAGCGGGATGGGAACCGCCTGGTCCTATTCCAAGGGCGATCCGAACGCCGAATACATGGCGATCCGCACCAAGGCGGGTCTGATGGATGTGTCGGGCCTGAAGAAGGTCCACATCACCGGCCATGCCGCCAGCCACGTCATCGACCGCGCGACCACCCGCGACCCGGAAAGGATCGCGCCCGGCAAGTCGCTTTACGCCTGCATGCTGAACGATGCGGGCAAGTTCATCGACGACTGCATCATCTACCGCTTCGGCCCGAACACCTATACCGTGGTGCATGGCTCGGGTCAGGGGCATGAACAGCTGACGATGGCGGCGACCGGCCGCGATGTCTCGATCCGCTTCGACGACAACCTGCACGACCTGTCTCTGCAAGGGCCCCTGGCGGTGGACTATCTGGAGAAGCACATCCCCGGCGTGCGCCAGCTGCCCTACATGGGCCACATGCCCGCGATGCTGTTCGGCAAGCCGATCACGCTGTCGCGCACCGGCTACACGGGCGAGCGCGGATACGAGATCTTCTGCCGAGGGCAGGACGCGGTGGAAATCTGGGACCGCATCCTCGAGGAAGGCGCCAGCATGGGGATCATTCCCTGCCGGTTCACCACGCTCGACATGCTGCGGGCGGAAAGCTACCTGCTGTTCTATCCCTTCGACAATTCGGAAATGTATCCGTTCGAGAACGAAGGCCCGGGCGACACCCTGTGGGAGCTGGGCCTCGACTGGACGGTGAGCAAGGGCAAGACCGGCTTCCGTGGCGCGGAAGAGCATTACCGGCTGCA